>CAJKKA010000208.1 GCA_905200315.1 uncultured Clostridium sp. | reverse complement strand
TAACAAATCGCATGCAGCCGCATATGGTGTTATTGCATATGAGACAGCGTATTTAAAAGCACATTATCCAGTTGAATTTATGGCAGCATTAATTACAAGTGTAATGGGTAATACAGACAAAGTAGTTGAATATATAAGAGAATGTAATGCATTAAATATAAAAGTTTTAAAACCGGATATAAACAAAAGTTTTGCAAAATTCTCAGTTGAGGATAATAATATAAGATTTGGACTTGCGGCTGTAAAAAATGTAGGTGTAAATATAATAAATAATATAGTTATCGAAAGAGAACAAAATGGCGAATTTACGGATTTCATCAATTTAATAAAAAGATTAGACAGCAAAGATATAAATAAAAGAGTAATTGAAAGTTTAATTAAATGTGGTGGATTTGATGAAATGGGATACAATAGAGCCAGTTTAATGATGGGATACGAAAAGGTATTAGAAAGTGTATCTTTAGAGAGAAAGAAAAATATTAAAGGGCAAATTTCCTTATTTGATGGTCTAGATGGACTTGGACAAAACGAAGAAATAGATAGATTTGAAAATTCGACAACTTCTATTGCTAGTATACAAGAGTTTGAAGAAAGAGAAAAACTAGCTTTAGAAAAAGAAGTATTAGGAATGTATGTTAGTGGACATCCTCTTTCTGAGTATGAAAAAGAATTAGAAACAAGAACATCACTAAATACTAAAAAATTAAATGAAGTAAAAGAAAATTTAGATAAATACCTAGCTATGGATCAAGAAAATGTAATAATTGGAGGAATGATTTCTAATAAAAGAATACAAACTACTAAGAGAAATGAAATAATGGCTTTCCTTGAAGTAGAAGATTTATATGGTTCTATAGAAGTAATTGTTTTTCCAAGAACACTTCAACAATATAATACTATTGTAAATGAAGAGAATATAGTTTATATTAAAGGTAGGCTAAGTATACAAGAAGAGGAGAATGCAAAAATAATAGCTCAAGAAATAAAAGATATAAGCGATAAAACTCCTTTTATAGAAAATAAAAAGAAAATATATAATAGACAACTAAATGAAAATAGGGAAAATTTATTTATCAAAATAGATGACATAAATGACAAAGAGAAACTAGAACGAATAGAAAATATTTTAAAACTTTATCCAGGAAATGAACAAGTATTTTTATGTACAACTGTTCCAAAGAAAAAATATAGATGGAATGGAAATGTTACTATTTCCAAAGTTTTAGTCGACAATTTGAAACAAATATTAAATGAAAATTGTATTAAAATTGTAACACAATAAAAAATTAACACAAATACCCAAAAATATAATACATATATATCTAAAATTTTACCAAAAATATGGTATAATATCGTAGTATATGAATTGGGTAAGTTTTTTTAATTGACATGGGATAAATAATAAGAATAGGGACGAAAAAAGTCCCTGTGAAGTGTTTTAGGAGGTAATTTATGAAAACAATAGGGATATTAACAAGTGGTGGAGATGCTCCAGGAATGAATGCTGCTATAAGAGCAGTTGTAAGATCAGCAATTTATTATGGTTGCAAAGTTTATGGAATTAATAGAGGGTACAAAGGTCTAATTGAAGATGACGTACAAGAAATGAATTTATCATCTGTTGGTGATATTATACATAGAGGAGGAACTATATTAAAATCTTCAAGATGTGAAGAGTTTAAAACTGAAGAAGGAAGAAAAATCGCAGTTAAAGTTCTTAAAAAATATGGAATTGACTGTCTAGTTGTAATTGGTGGAGATGGCTCATTTAATGGGGCAAGTAAATTAAGTGAATTAGGGTTCCCAGCAATAGGAATACCAGGAACAATAGACAATGATTTAGCATATACAGATTATACAATAGGATATTTCACAGCTATAGAAACTGTAATTGATGCTATCGGTAAAATAAGAGATACATCATCTTCTCATGAAAG
>CAJKKA010000207.1 GCA_905200315.1 uncultured Clostridium sp. | reverse complement strand
CACAATAAAAATTTATAAGTAGATAAATCTTCCTCTTATGAGTATAATTTATACAAAGAAGAGGGGGATTTTTTTATGGAAATAATACATTTAGATGAAATAATGAGAAATCATAGACATAATTTACATGAAATAGCTGAACTTTCACATGTAGAATTTAAAACAGCCAAATATATTAGAGATTATTTAGATAAATTAGGTGTGGAATATGAAACACTACTAGAAACAGCCACAGTTGGAATAATAAAAGGCAAAAATCCTAAAAAAACGATAGCTTTTAGATCGGATATAGATGCTCTTCCTAGTCCAAAGGGAGCAGAGCATTTATGTGGTCATGATGGTCATATGAGTATTTTACTGGGGTTAATAGAGTATATTGTTGAAAATAAAGAAAAACTAAATGATAATATTGTATTTATATTCCAACCAGCAGAAGAAGATACAGGTGGTGCAGAAAGATTAGTAAAAGCGGGTGTGTTAAAAAAATATAACGTAGATGAAATTTATGGCCTTCATATTCATCCTGATTTTGAAGAAGGATATGTGGGTTGTAAGGCTGGCTATTTAATGGCTCAAAATGGCGAGTTTAATATAGATATAATAGGAAAGGGAGGTCATGGGGCTATTCCTCAAAATGCTACAGATGCAGTTCTTATAGGTGCTGATTTTGTAACTAGCCTTCAAAGTATTATATCTAGAAATATTAACCCAATGGAAGGTGCAGTTTTAACTATTGGTAAAATTTCTGGAGGAACAGCAAGAAATATAATAGCTGAAAAAGTAAGATTAGAAGGGACTATGAGATGTTTTAATCCTCAAGTTTATGATGAAATGATAAATCGTATTAAAGCATTTTCAAAGGGATTTGAGGCGTCTTATAATTGCAATGTTGATGTAGAGCTTATAGATGGATACTTATCAGTAAATAATGATGAAAAATTATTTGATGAATTTGTAAAAGCTATTGGCAAAGAGAAAATAGTAAAAACATCACCACTTATGATATCTGAAGATTTTTCTTTTTATCAAAGGGAAGTACCAGGATTATTTTTTATGCTAGGTGCTAGAAACGAAGAAAAAGGATATGTAAATGCTCTTCATAATTTAAACTTCAACTTTAATGAAGATATACTTATAAATGGTTTGAAAATATATGAATCTTTATTAAAATATAAAAAATCTATAGAGTTATAGAATATACCCCTTAGTTTTTTGTATAAATTTTAGTCTATCTGCTAAAACTACAAAAAAAGAAGGGGTGTTTTTATGGAAAATAAAAAATTAACAGAAGAATTTATTTATAAATGTGAAAAGCAAAGAAAGAAAAATGAAAAGAAATTAAAACCATTGACAAGAGATGATATAATGAAATATGAGATAGCCGATGAATTAGGCTTACTTGATAAAGTTGATGAAAAGGGATGGGCGGGCCTTACTGCTAAGGAAGCAGGAAGAATTGGCGGAATCCTTACATCACGCAAAAAACAATTAAAAAAGAAAGCTGAAGAAGAGGAAAATAAGGATGAATCAGTATAGTGATTTTGCCTTTGTCTATGATGAACTGATGCATGATGTTGATTATGACAATTGGGTTAAATACATTGAAGATATAATAAAAAGTGAAAATGTACAAGTACAAAATATACTAGAATTAGCTTGTGGTACAGGAAATTTAACTATACCTCTAACTAAGAAAAATTATGATATAGCAGGTATAGATATTTCAGAAGAAATGCTACAAGTAGCAAGAGAAAAAGCAGAAAAAGAAAATGTGGAGTTAGTATTATTAGAACAAGATATAGTAGAACTTGATTTTGATGTTACTAATTTAGATTGTATCCTTTGTGGATGCGATGGATTTAACTACATAACTTATGACGAAGATTTAGAAGGTGTATTTGCTAAATGTCATGAGTTACTAAAAGAAAATGGTTTATTCATATTTGATATAAGTTCTTATTATAAATTATCTACTGTACTTGGGAACAATATGTACGGTGAAAATAGAGAAAATGTTGCATATATGTGGC
>CAJKKA010000206.1 GCA_905200315.1 uncultured Clostridium sp. | reverse complement strand
GCTGATGCCGAGGGCGTTATTACTTTTAAAGAACAAACTGAACTGGCGGCTCAAATAAAGTTTGTATAATTCCAATGCATTCAGAGATTGCAAGAGGAACATTAAAAAGCATCTTAGAGCAAGCAGATATTTCAATAGAAGATTTTTTATCAAAATTATAATTATTTCTTAATTTACTTCATTAAAAATATAAAAAATGGTTAAACTAAATTTAAAAATACATAGGAGAGTAGATTTATGAAAACTTTCAAAAAAATGTTATTAATAATTTGTTTAACCATTATTTTTGTATATATAAATTGCTTAGATTCTATTCCGAGTAATGTTATTTTATTTGAGGGAGAAAGCGTAAGTATTCCTACTATTTTAGGCTTAAATATCTCTAAAGAGCTAACTACAACTGTTTCAGATAATATAGAAGATAATAAAACACAAACAGGCAATTATAATGAATCGGGTACTTATAATTTATCTGTTAATATTGCTAACCTCAAATTAAAAGACATTAATGTAAATGTTATACCAAAGCAACGTGTTGTGGTTTGTGGAAATTCTATTGGAGCTAAATTATACACAAATGGCGTATTAATTGTTGGTATGAGCGAAATAGAAGGAATAGATAAAGTAAAATATAAACCTTACGAAAATACAGGAATTGAAGAAGGAGATATGATAGTAGAAATAAATAATAAAGCTATTACGTGTACAGCAGATTTAATAAAAAATGTAAATAAATGCGAAGGAAAAGCAGTTAGTGTAAAATATATAAGAGAAGGAGAAGAAAAAAACACAAGTGTATTACCCGTTGAAACTGCAAATAATGAATACAAACTAGGCTTATGGGTAAGAGATGCTGCAGCACGGAGTTGGAACTATAACATTTTATGAGCCGGAAACAAAAGAATTTGCAGCTCTAGGCCATGGAATATTAGATGTAGATACGAGTAAACTCATAGATATAGGAAAAGGAGAATTAGTTACAAGTAAAATAGTTTCAATAGTAAAAGGAGAAAATGGAAAACCAGGAGAAATAAAAGGAAGCATAGAAAATGGAACATCAATAGGTGAAATAAACAAAAACACTTTTTTCGGAATATATGGAAAAATAAACAATTCTACACCATTAAATATTAATACGCAAAATGCGCTAGAAGTAGCAAATAGAAATGAAATAAAAACAGGAGAAGCAACTATTTTTTGTACTTTAGATGATAAAGGACCACAAGAATACAAAATAAATATAGATAAAATATATTACAACAATAACACAAATAATAAAAGTATGTTAATACGAGTAACAGACGAAAAACTTATAGAAAAAACAGGAGGAATAATACAAGGAATGAGCGGTAGCCCCATAACACAAAATGGAAAATTTATTGGAGCAATAACACATGTACTTGTAAACGATTCCAAAGAAGGTTATGCAGTATTTGGAGATATGATGTTAAAACAAATGAGAACAACAGAATAATTAATTGAATATCAAAATAAATCAATGTCAAACGTTGTAGGGGTCGGCGTCTCGACGACCCGAAAATGAAAAAATGAAAAAATTCATTGATTTTTATATAAAAAAAGTATAAAATAAATGTGGAAAAATGAATATTAATGGAGATATATATGAGAATAAAACAGAATTTAGAAGAATATATAAAAAAAGAAGAAGTTGAAAAGATATATGATTACCAAAAAAAATCATTTGAAACAAAAATAGAAGATTTGCAGTCTAATATAAGTAAAATAGAAGACTGTTTGTCTTTGCGTTTTGGCGAGGACATAAAAAACAATAAATATGATATAGAACTAGAAGAAATAAAGAAAAAATTAGATGATTTAATTCATAATTCTATTGACGATAAAAAAATGAAAAGTGAATTAAGCAAAATCGCCTTTGATATTCAAATAGAAATGGATAGAAAAATCAATAGTGAAAAAGAAGAATTAGAAAAGTTTAGTAACGAGGTAATAGAAGAGCTAAATAGTGTTATAGAAAGCACAAAGAAAAGAGAAGAAAACTTAGCTCAAGATTCTCAAAAATATATAGAAGAACTAAAAGTAAAACTTGATGATATTGCAAAAGATGGTAGAAGTAGAACTGCAATAGGAAAACAAGAAAAAACAA
>CAJKKA010000205.1 GCA_905200315.1 uncultured Clostridium sp. | reverse complement strand
TTCTACCTGAATGGTCTATATGTGCATGTGTTAATAGCATAAAATCTATGGATTTTACATTAAATGCAAAATCTTCCTCGTTTTTTAGCTCATCTGTAGCTTTTCCTTGATACATTCCACAATCTACTAAAAATTTTTTCCCTGCTCCTTCTACTAAAAAGTTTGAACCTGTAACAGTTCTTGTTGCTCCTAAAAATGTAACTTTCATTTAATCAATCCTTTCTTTTAATTAAATAATTTTATTTTCTTATCTATTTTAACCCCTATTGTTGATAATAGTTCTATATCACTTTCATATTCTAATGATTCTTCGTCAAATACTTGTAGTTTATAATTATTTAAGTTTTTATTAATTACATATTCTATATTTTCTAAATCTATAGTTTTTAATCTTAATATTCTTTTATATATTGGAATACTTTCTTTTATATCATCACAAATTGAATTTAAAGCTTTTAATTCTATTGCTTTTACTATTAATTTAGAAATGTATGCATTTATGCTTTCTTTAGTTTCTACTTTTTCGTATATTTTGTATTCTTTATTATATTCTAATAAATTAAAATATCTTGTAATATATATTAATTTTATGATTTCCTTTTTATTTTCAATTCTATTTAGATTTATTTCAAAGCATTTTATTATCAAATTTATAAAATCTATATAATTTTCATCTATATTATTATTTTGTATTTCTTTTAAAAATTTAATATTTCTTTCTGTTTCTATTATTTTTTCAGCATATTTTTTGGGATTTCTCAAATCATCGATTTCTTCATTCCTAATTAAAATTTTTTCTTTTTCTCTTTCCAAAACATTAATTAATGTATTTATACTAAAATATGTCTCTCCTTTATTATTTCTTTTTATAAACTCTTTTTCTAATAATTTTCTATCTTTTAATATTTTTTCTATTGTATCTAGCCTTTTAAAATTTTCTTTTTTTTCTTCAGATAGATTTTCTAAAAATTCTTTTTTTCCTATTGATTCGTTTTGCATTGTTTCTAAATTACTACATTGTTTCTTTATTTCTTTTTTTTCTTCTATTTTATCTCTATAATATATATTTGAAATAATTGTAATACAACTATTTAATAAATTTACAGCTATATTTTCTCCATAGCTCTTTTTTAGAAAATTATATAAAATCTGTATTTTGTCATTTTTATCGTCATTTTCAATTTTTTCTATTACTTTATTTTCTAAAATTAAATTTAAACATTGATATAAGAAAAAGTATTCTATGTTTTCTATTTCGTTTAGATATCTATACCAGGTCCAACCATCAAAGTCGCGTATTACTTCCATTTTATTCATAATACTTGATTGATAAAAAAATTCTTCAAGTGGCTTTTGAGCAAAATTATATTGGTTGTTTATTTTTACTTCTTTTTGTGAAATTTCATAAATAGCTCTTAAACATACTTTTTCGTTTTGCTTTATTTTTATTGTTTTTTCTTTTTTGTTTATTTGCATTTCATTATTTTTTATTATCTCTATTTTATTGCAATTTAAATTTATATTTTGAATAATATCATTTAAAAATTCTTCTTTTTTTGGAACATTAACTTTTGTTTTTTTGTAATCTGCATATGATATTTCTACTTTGTATAACATACTAAGGAGAAGATTCTTTACTTCTTGTGAAAAACTCTTTCCTTCAAGAACTTTTTCTAGTTCATTATTATAATCTTTTAAATTGTTAAAAATATTCTTGCTTTTCAAAAGCTCTACTCCTTTCTAATTCTACACTTCTTCTGTGTTGGTTTGCATTTTTAGTTCTTCCCATCTTTCTTTTGTCATTAAAACCTCTCTTGGTTTACTTCCTTGGTAACCAGAGATTATTCCTCTTTCTTCCATTTGGTCTATTATTCTTCCTGCTCTTGCATAACCAACTTTAAATCTTCTTTGTATAAATGATGTTGAAGCTTGCCCTGTTTCTACAACTGTGTCTATTGCATCCATTAAAAATGGATCTAATTCATCATCACTTGCAGTTTCCATATCTTTTTCTTTATCTGATGTATTTGCTTTTTCTATAGATTCTATAATATCTGTATTATATGTACTTTCTCCACCATTTGCTTTTAAGAAGTCTACTATTTTTTCTACTTCTTTATCATCTACGAAAGCTCCTTGAACTCTTGTTGGCTTTGATGCACCTGCTGGGTAAAATAGCATATCTCCTTTACCAAGTAATTTCTCTGCTCCAACCATATCTAAAATTGTTCTTGAATCTATTTGTGATGAAACGGCAAATGCAATTCTAGATGGAACATTTGCTTTTATTAAACCTGTAATTACATCTACAGAAGGTCTT
>CAJKKA010000204.1 GCA_905200315.1 uncultured Clostridium sp. | reverse complement strand
CGCAATGGGCAGGAATGCACATTGAAAAGCAAGAACTACAAGATTTTGGCAATAAGCTAAAACAAGATATAGATAAAATAGTAAAAGAGATATATGAACTATCTGGAGAAGAATTTAATGTAAATTCTCCAAAACAATTAGGAGAAGTATTATTTGAAAAGTTGAAATTGCCTATTATAAAGAAAACAAAAAATGGATATTCAACAGATGTAGCAGTATTAGAAAAATTAGTAGGAGAACATCCTGTTATAGAAAAAATCTTAGAGTATAGAAGTTTAGCTAAACTTAATTCAACATATGTAGATGGTCTAGAACCATATATAAATGAAAAAACAAAAAGAATACACTCATATTTCCACCAAACAATAACAGCAACAGGAAGAATTAGTTCAACAGAACCAAACTTGCAAAATATTCCTACAAGAATCGAACTAGGAAAACAATTAAGAAAAGTATTTAAACCAGAAAAAGATTATGTATTTATAGATGCAGATTATTCACAAATAGAATTAAGGGTACTTGCACATATATCAGAAGATGAAAATATGATGAATGCATTTAAAAATGGAGAAGACATTCATAAACAAGCAGCATCAAAAGTTTTAGGTATTCCATTAGAAGAAGTAACAAAACAGCAAAGGTCACATGCTAAAGCTGTAAATTTTGGAATAGTATACGGTATAAGTGATTTTGGACTTGCAGGTCAACTGGGAATATCAAAAAAAGAAGCAAAACAATATATAGAAAGCTATTTAGAAAAATATTCAGGTATAAAAAAATTCATGGAAGACATTGTAGAAAAAGCAAAACAGCAAGGATATGTAGAAACATTATTTGGAAGAAGAAGATATATACCAGAATTAAAATCTAACAATTATATGGTAAGACAATTCGGCTCAAGAGTTGCAATGAATATGCCAATACAAGGAACAGCAGCAGATATAATGAAAATAGCTATGATAGATGTATACAGTAAATTAAAAGAAAAAAACTTAAAATCAAGACTTATTTTACAAATACATGATGAATTAATTATAGAAGCATATAAAGAAGAAAAGGAAGAAGTAAAAGAAATATTAAAATCTTCAATGGAAAATGCATATAAATTAAATGTACCATTAATAGTAGACATGTGCGAAGCAGATAATTGGTATGATGCAAAATAAATAATCGAGGAGAAAAGATGAAAAAATTAATAATTATAATATTAGTAATTGCATTAATATTATTTGGAATAAAATATTATAATTTGGATAATGAACTAATGAAAAAAATATATGTAAAAAATTATTCAAACTATGTAGAAAAATATAGCAAAGAAAACAACTTAGATGAAAATTTAGTATATGCAATAATAAAGGCAGAAAGCAATTTTAAAGAAGGTGCAGTATCATCAAGTGGAGCTGTGGGGTTAATGCAACTAATGGAAACAACAGCAGACGACGTTGCAAGAAAAATGAATATAGATTTTAAAATAGATTTATTGTACCAAGCAGAAGACAATATAAAAATAGGAACAAAATACTATAAAACACTTTATGATAAATATAAAAACAATGCAGTAGCACTAATGGCATACAATGCAGGAAGCGGAAATGTAGATAGATGGATACAAGAAGGAACAATAAAACCAGACGGAACAGATGCAGAAAATATACCTTACAAAGAAACCAACAACTATGTTAGGAAAATATTAAGAGATTATGAAATATACAAAGAACTATATGCTGAGTAGAAAAAATTAATGGCAAACAATGTAGGGGGCGGCGTCCCAGACGACTCGTTAAAAAACAACATAATACAAATAATCAATTAATCTAAATTTTTATAAAAACAAATTTTAATATAGGTTTACAATAGATTTATTATAAAAAAATAAAGATATATTGATATAAACATAAAAATATTATATAATAGCCAAAAACGTAAGGAGGAAAATAATGGTTTTAGATATGAATTATTGGATTAAAGTCTTAAAAAGAGTTGCAGTTTTAGCTATTTCAGTTGTTCTAGTATTTTTAAGCTTTAAACTTGCAATTTTTTATATGCCTTTTTTGGTGGCTTTTATAATTTCACTTATTATAGAACCAGTTATTAGAGGAATAATGAAACACACAAAACTTTCTAGAAAGGCAAGTTCAATAATTGTCTTTATTATATCTCTTGGAATTATAATTGGACTTTTGGTGTGGGGAATAGCTACCCTAATTTCAGAAGCTAGTGGATTATTACATAATTTTAATGAATATGTAGATAAAGGTTATAATACGAATATCAACCGCTTCTCGAAGGTGTATAAGGTGATGATACAGTCCGATCCTAA
>CAJKKA010000203.1 GCA_905200315.1 uncultured Clostridium sp. | reverse complement strand
TTTTCATAAATTTTCCCCTTTATAATTTTCTATTTGTAATTTTACCTAATGATTATGTTATCTTGTAAAAAAACAATTTTAATTTAGTATTTAAAAATTAAAATTACTCAGGTATGGTTGTTTAATTTATTGTAGGTAGTTCGTATTATATTAATATTGTGATTTATTAATACTATCTTTTTCTCTATTTTTAAACTTTGAAATTAACACACCGAATATATATCCTAAAGTATATACTACTCCATAATATATTAAGTATATATTTGCAGAATCATTTAGCATTACTAAAATTACGACTAAAAATACAGAAAGTGATATAACTAATGGTATTATAAAATTTTTACTTTTTATAGAACATAGCATTCCTTCTATGAAAAAAGATAATGGTACAATCCCTACCAATCCAATTATAAATAATCCCTTTAAATTAAAAACACTTCCTAAAATAAATACTATAAACATAGTTATTATAGGTATGAAATTCCCTAATTTATATTTTTTCATCTTATATCCCCCCTTTTTAATCCAAGTACTGAGACATTACTTCGCATTTTATAACAATTACGAACTTAACTATATTATATATGATTAATCACGAAGCTAGCTAACAGAGCCATTTTTTATTATTTCTTTCACCTTTTTAAATTATATTTTTATTTTAAATTTTTTATCTCATCTATTGATAAACCTGTTTTTAGTGATATAGTTTTCTCATCCAAAACATCCAACAAAGATTTTGCTATTTCCATAGCCTTGTTTTTTGCTCCCTTTCTCTCAGCTTCATTCAAAGCACTCACTTTATCTTTTAACGTTTTAGCTCTCATTTCATAAATTTGACGTTGAGTGTCATCATTACTCATTCTGATAAGTTCATCTTTTGCTTGTCTGATTTCCTCTATATTCATTTCCAAACTTCTAACTTTTTCACTTTCAGGGTCTTTTAAAAATTCAACCCAGTTTACTAACATGTCCTTTTCATCAGTTCCCTCTTCTAGTTTAGGAATTTCGATAAAATGAATTTCTGCTACATCAGTTAATTCTTCATTGCTATAAATTTCTTTTAATCTATATGCACTATGGAATTTTCTTGTTTTCAAATACTTGAAATTAAGTATATTTATACAGATTGTTCTTTTTAATAAATTATAATCTTCACCTTCATTTAATTGTTCTGAATAAAGTTTCGACCAATAATATAGACTTCTTTTTATCATATTATATTCATTCTTAAGTTGAATTTCTATATTTATGACTTCATCATTACTAGTTGTGGCTTTTACATCTAGTCTAGAGAATTTGTCTTCTATGTAATCTTTATTTAAATCAGTATTTTTTATTTCTACTGCTGTTATCAAATATTTTGGTTTTAGTGTCGCATTTAAAAATGATATTAATATTTTAGGATTTTTCTCACTTCCAAATATATTTTTAAACACAAAGTCCATCTTAGGATCTAGTAATCCTCTCATTTAATCACACCCTTTGCTTAAACTATATTATGATTATATCATAATTTCCTCCCATTATACTTCTAGAAAAATTAAAAGAGATTTATTCAACCATATGGTGCTTTATCTTAGAAAGGCTGATTTGATGATTTATTTAAATGGTTCAATAAATATATAGGTGTATCTTTCGATACACCTTTTTCATTATATTGATGGTTCGTCATCTGAATTATCTTCTTTTTTCACTAACATTTTAACACCAAAGAATATTATTAGTATTCCCACAAGAACATTTAATATATTTGAAATATTGTCTGGTATAAATTGTGATAGTATGGTTCCAAGTATTGCGACCATTGATAAAAATATTAAAGTTGCAGAAACTAATCCCACATTTTTAGCCGTATTAAATACCATCAAACACATTGGCCCCACTGCAATTTGCAATAATAGTCCAAATTTCAATCCACTAAACTATTTTTTAATCATCTATCATATCTCCTCCTTAGCTTATTATCTTTCTTCTGCTGGAGAGTCTACTTTCTTTTTCAAAAAAGATAATTTTGTTTCTGATATTATTATGGATGTAAAAATTATCATACAACCCACCACCATTCTAATTGTCACCACTTCATGCAAAAATATTACTGATAAAATTGTTCCAAATAAGGATTCTGTTGATAAAATTAAAGCAGATCTTGTTTGTTCCACCTTGGATTGACAGATGGTTTGTAGCAAAAATGCTATGGCTGTGCTAAATATACCAAGATACAAAGCACCCATAATTCCTGTAGGTGTGGCACTTATGTGCACTTGTTTTGTGAAAATTTGCAGTAAGGCCGATAATATAAAGGCCACCACAAATTGCGTAACTGTCAGTACAGAGGCGTTGTAGTTTGCTGTAAATTCCCCTGTGAAAAATATATGAAAAGCAAACCCCAAGGAACATAAAAATGTTAATACGTCTCCCAAATTGACAGAAAAATCTGCTT
>CAJKKA010000202.1 GCA_905200315.1 uncultured Clostridium sp. | reverse complement strand
CCAGTTGATAAAACTACAAAAGACAAAGTTTTTGTAGGTACTTTAAATGAAAATGGAGTTATAGAAATTCTCACACAAAAAATAGGTAACGAAACTATACTCGGTCAAATTATCAAAACAGTGAAAAGTGCCCAAGAAAACAAAGGTAATGTTCAAAAAACTGCCGATAAATTTGCGGAATTCTTCCTTCCAACTATCCTTTTAATTTGTGCTATAACAGCTCTACTTACAAAAGATATAATGCGTGTAATGTCTATTTTGGTAATTGCGTGCCCTTGTGCATTGATACTAGCGACTCCAACAGCAGTTGTTGCAAGTGTCGGTAATGCTGCAAAAAAAGGAGTTTTAATAAAAGGTGGGGTTGTCATTGAAGAATTAGCCAAAGTTACGACTATTTGCTTTGACAAAACTGGAACAATAACTAAAGGTACTCCAGAAGTTGTCGATATCTTAATATGTGATAAATCTAAAAGAAATGAATTTTTAAATACATTAGCAATTGTTGAAAAAAACTCCGGCCACCCTATTGGAAAATCAATTATAAAATATCTTGTTGAAAAAGAGAATCTAAATTTAGATGAAATTCCAAATGGAGAGTTCAACATGATGTTTGGACGTGGTGTAAATGTAAAAATAAATAATAATTATTACGAAGTTTCAAATAGAAAACTTTTAAATGAATTAAATCCCGAAATTTATAAAACACAAAATAAACAAATTAAACCTCTTTCAAATAAGCAGGTTTATAATTTTTTAGACCATGAAGAAAAACTAGGTAGAACTGCTCTAGTTGTCGTTTCAAATGATGAGATACTAGGTTGTATATCTATTGCCGATACAGTCAGACCTTATATTAAAGATACTATCAATGAATTAAAAACTCTTGGTATAGAAGATTTCATTATGCTTACTGGTGACAATGAATATACTGCCCAAGCAATTTGTGATGAAGTTGGAATAAATAAATTTAAATCAAATTTACTTCCTCAAGAAAAATTAGACTATATAAAAGAACTCCAATCAAGTGGAAAACATGTCGCTATGATTGGCGATGGAATTAATGATGCTCCTGCTCTTACACTTGCCAATGTCGGAATCGCAATGGGTATGGCTGGAACAGATATAGCATCAGATGCATCAGATATCACTCTTATGTCTGATAGAATTGATTTCTTATGTGAAACAATTGCTCTAAGCAAAAAAACATACTCTATTATAAAACAAAATATTTGGGTATTTGCCGTTTGCGTAAATATAATCGGAATACTTCTATCTGGACTGGGATTTTTAAATCCTATTGCAGCAGCTATTATACACAATGCATCTTCAATTTTCGTAGTATTAAATTCATCTAGAATGTTAGGATATAAATATAAAAATGATACAAAAAACAATAATAGATTATCTTTGCAATCTAATTAATATTAATACTACAATTGATTCAAATAATGAAATTGAAGGCATTTTATATATAAAAGAAGTGTTTGATAATTTAGGTATTGAAAATAAAATTTACGAGCCAGTTTCAGGCAAAGGAAATATAATTGCTACTATAAAAGGAAAAAGTGATAATAAAATACTTCTTCACTCTCATATAGATACAGCTAATTATAATAGTGAAAATTGGCTCTTTCCACCAGATAAAGCCACCATCACAAATAATTGTGTAGTTGGTAGAGGTGCACTTGATTGTAAGGGATTAGTTTCAATTTGGATGGAAATAATGAGAAACTTATCATTAAATAAACATATACCTGAAAATACAATTATATTTATGTGCTCATGTGATGAAGAACAAAGTGGTAAATACGGTACTGAATGGATTTTAGAAAATACAAATATAATTGATAATTTAAAACTAGTTATAGGCGAAGGTGGCGGATATCCTATTGAGCTAAAATCAGACTATTACTTCACTATCCAAACTGAAGAAATTTACCCATATAATTCATATGAATTGAAAAGAATAAATGAAAGTAAAAAATATTCTTATGATTTAATTAACAAAATACTAAATCAAGCTTTAAATTTAGGTTATTACAATAAAAATACATTAGAATTTTATAATAATATAGATTTTCAAGGTAAACGAAAAATCGCAAAACAATCTTTTTATGAAAATATAGATCTCATACTAAGTAGAAATATAAACAGAAACTATACAAATATTTTTTCATTTATAGAATCCGAATTAAAATCTATAAATCAAAATTACAAACTATTGCCTACTATAACACCTGGATATAGTGATAATAGATTTTTTAGATATAGAAAAATACCAACTTTAGGTTTCTTCCCACTTGATACAAGAAATAATATTTCTGGAATTCATGGAAATAACGAATATATTAGTTTTAAATCATTAAAATTATCTTATGATATATTGAGTAAAGTTGTTGATTTTCTTTCTAATTATAATTATTAATCAAGCAGCGGATAAATATATGTT
>CAJKKA010000201.1 GCA_905200315.1 uncultured Clostridium sp. | reverse complement strand
CTAAAAATTGTTGGTTTATATAAGGATATAATCCTCTTATTTCTGGATTAGCTTTTTCTATGTGAATTAAAGCCATATTTTTGTTTAATAATTCACCCATAGTAAATGCCTCTAATTTTCCATCTATATATATACCAGCTATTTTTAATCTGTCACATATTTGGTCATAGTGAGTAAATAATTTTTCTATACCAGATCTTTCATCATCTACCCCTTCTTCTATGTTGTCGTTTTCTTCTTTATTTATTGTCCACTCATCTAAAAGAGCTCTACAATCGTCGAAATCTTCTTTTCCAAGAAGTCTATATTCAAATCTTCCGTCGTATTCAGTTAAGAAGTAATTTATATGATTTCTTTTTTTGCTATTTTTTCTACCTTTTAGAGTTCTCATTATTTCACCATCATAAACATAGTCAAATAAATCTCTTTCTGCTATATATTCAAATCTATCTCCGTATTCTTCCTTTAAATAATCTACTACTTCTTCTGTAATACCTCTAAAGTAAAGTTTTTCTTCTATTTGTGCAAAGTAATCTAATACGAAATCTATTACTTTTGGTAAATCTTCTTTTTTAGCAAGAGGTAAGATTGAGAATACTTCACCGTCATACTCTCCTACTAAAACTGCAAAATTATCACCTACATAATATGCAGTTTTGTATGCATGTTGCCACATATATAATGTGTTGAAGTTGTATTCACATGCTTCATAATCCACTAAATCAAAATATGGATTTAATATTTCTCTATCTTCAATAGTTATTTCCTTAAAATAAGGTCTTGAACTATTTGGATCTTTTTTTATTATTTCTTCAAAAAGATTTATATTATCTCTTTCTTTTGTTATTTGCATAACAGCCTCCTATAAATTAAATGAAAGTTTACATTTTAAATTTATTTTCAATTTATTGTATTTATTTCTATTTTAACGTCAAAACTCTTAATATATTTATTTCAGTATTCTATTTTACCCAAGATAACATCCAATAAACATGTATTTTAATGGAGTGATTGTAACTTGAATAAAAAAATTTTAATATTTTCAATTATTATAATAGCACTTTTTACTGGCTGTAACAAAAATAAAGATTTTTGCATCCATATAATAGATGTTGGCCAAGCAGATTCTATTTTAATCACAACACAATCAAATAAAAATATGTTAATTGATGGTGGAGATGAAAATAGTGCTAAAATAATAAAATCCTATTTAAAAAATAAAAAAGTTAAAACTTTAGATGTAGTTGTGGCGACACACCCTGACAGCGACCATATTGGTAGCCTAGACGATATAATTGATAATTTTGATGTAGAGAAAATTTATATGCCTAAGCAAACCACAAATAGTGAATGCTACATCAACTTAATTGATTCTTGTAATAAAAAAAATTTAAAAGTAAATTATCTGTCTAAAGATGATTCTTTCAACTTAGATAAATACACAGAAATATATGTTCTAAGTCCAGATTATATAACAGATAATAATAATTCAAATTCCATTGTACTAAATATTTCATATAAAAACAATAATTTTTTGTTTACTGGCGATTGTGAAGAATCTAATGAGATGGACATGATAAACTCCTATGACCTTGAAAATATAGACTTTTTAAAAGTTGCCCACCATGGAAGTTCAACCTCCAGCTCCTTAGAATTTTTAAAAGAAATTTCACCTTCTATAGCTGTAATATCATGTGGGTATAAAAACGACTACGGTCATCCACATAGGTCCACTTTACAAAATTTAGAATCTGTCAACGCAAAAGTTTTTAGAACTGATGTAAATGGAAGTATGCAATTTTATTCCGATGGGAATAAAATTTACTCTACAATCAAATATAAACAAGAGTAAACTAAAATAAGAGCATCAATTATATGCTCTTATTTTTTTATCATAAACACCTCTACAAATAAATCATTTTATATTCTTATAACTTCTCCTACATAGATTAAGTTTGGATTTGTCATATTATTTTTTTCTATTAATTCTTTATAATCTACTCCAAATTTTTTCGCAATCGAACTTAATGTATCTCCCTTTTGAACTGTATAAAGGCTGCTAAAGTTTTCACCTCTACTTCCAGTATTTATAGAAGTTCTTATTTTTAAAATTTCGCCTGTATAAATTAAATTCGGATTGGATATATTATTTATACTCACTATACTTTGGACTGTTGTATCAAATTTTTGAGCAATTGAACTTAATGTATCTCCATTTTGTACTATATATGTCGTCATATATTGTCTTGTTGATGGGACTGCGATATTTCCTCTAGAATCTGTCGGTATTTTCAATATTTCTCCTACATAAATTAAATTTGGATTTTCTAAATCATTTAAGTCTACTATAGCTTGAACTGTTGTATCAAATCTTATTGCAATAGAAGTTAGTGTATCACCACTTTGTACTATATATGTTGTTGTAAATATTTTTCTTCTTTTTTTAATACTCCTATTACCCGGATAAATTTTCAAGACTTGACCTACATAAATTAAATTTGGATTTGTAATTGAATTTATAACTGCGATTTCATGAACTGTTGTACCGTATTTTTGAGCAATTGAGCTTAATGTATCTCCT
>CAJKKA010000200.1 GCA_905200315.1 uncultured Clostridium sp. | reverse complement strand
CCTATGAATAGACTTCTTCAAGGTGATGTTGGTTCTGGTAAAACTGCAGTTTCTATAATTGCTTCATATAAAGTTGTGAAAAGCGGTTATCAAGTAGCTATAATGGCTCCTACTGCAATTCTTGCAACACAACATTTAGAAAGTTTTAAACAAATGTTAGAACAATTTGATATTAAATGTGAATTATTAATTTCTAGCATTACTAAAAAGAAAAAAGAAGAAATTTTAGAGAGATTAAAAAATGGAGATATAGATATTTTAATTGGAACACATGCTATTTTAGAGGACAATGTTGAATTTAAAAACTTAGGGTTTGTAGTTACAGATGAACAACATAGATTTGGAGTAAAACAACGTACTAAAATAATTGAAAAAGGTCAAAATCCAGATGTATTAGTTATGACAGCAACACCAATACCAAGAACTTTAGCACTAATATTATATGGAGATTTAGACATATCTATAATAGATGAACTTCCTCCAAACAGAAAAAAAGTAGATACATTTGCAGTAAAAAAGAATATGGAAGAAAGAGTAAATAATTTTGTAAAAAAACAGATAAATGAAGGTAGACAAGCGTATATTGTATGTCCGCTAGTAGAAGAAAATGAAGAAATGGACTTAAAGTCTGTTGAAGAATTAACGAAAAAATATAAAGAAGAAACTTTTAGTGAATATAAAGTAGAATACTTACATGGAAAAATGAAAGCAAAAGAAAAAGATGTTATAATGGAAAAATTTAAAGATGGAAAAATAGATATTCTTATTTCAACAACTGTTATAGAAGTTGGAGTAAATGTTCCAAATGCAAGTATTATGGTGGTAGAAAATGCTGAAAGATTTGGTCTTGCGCAATTACACCAATTAAGAGGAAGAGTAGGAAGAGGAGAATATCAATCTTATTGTATATTAAAATATGAAGGCAATGGAAAAGTAGTTCAAGAAAGAATGAAAATAATGACATCAACTAATGATGGATTTATAATATCAGAAAAAGATTTGGAACTACGTGGAAGCGGAGAATTTTTTGGAACAAAGCAACATGGATTGCCAGAATTCAAAATAGCAAATTTATTTGAAGATATAGAAATGTTAAAAATGGTACAAAGTTTGGCAATTAGAATAATTGAAAAAGATGAAAAGTTAGAAAAGCCAGAAAATATACTATTAAATAAAATGGTAGAAAAGAAATTTAAAGATAGAATTGAAATATAATGTCGAAATTTGAAGATGAAAAAAACTTGAAAATGTTATGTTAATATGCTATAATAAAAATGTAGTTAGTTGTTTAGCAAATGAAGTATTCCATAATTATGAAATACGGAAAGGACAGTTTATGAGTACAAGAGGATTAAGTTACGTGTGGTTTGGAAAGGCAAAAGAAATGCTTCGGTGCAAGAGAATAAATCCACAAATGGTAGGTTATAACTTACTTTTGTATGGAATTTGCGAATGTGCGGAAGATGAACAGATGACAGAAGAAGAATTATATGATGAGTTGAAAAATAATTATATGGTTCCAATTCTAGATTTTGAAAGTAAACGTAATCCAGTAGAACAGCATATGGTTGAAGCTTTACGCTCTGCCGGAATTGAAGAAAACCCTTGGGAGTTTATAAATAATTATATTTCTGAGGTAAATTCATTAAAAAAAGCAATGTAGCTAAAAGCCAAAAACTAGGAGCGACTATCTTTTAGATAGTTGCTCTTTTTTCTTGACATTTAATGAAAATAAATTTATTATATTAGTTAGAAAGAAAAAATAAAGGATGTAAAAAATGTTAAAAACAATAATTATTTTAATAGCAAGCATTTTTATCTTTATTGGTGTTATTGGAATTTTTGAAGCTAGAAATATAAGCAAAAAATATTTTAGTTTTGGAGATAAAAATACATCTGTTGCTATAATAAAAATAGTTTGCTATATTATATCAATAATAAGTTTAATTATTATAAAAGTGAATTTTTAAGGAGGAAAAACAAATGAAAAATTTATCTACATATTTAGTAGTAATGTTTATGATAATGTATTGGATTTTTAGAGTAGTACTAGCTGTAACGAATACTGTAGGAGTTGACTTAGGAATAACAATTCCAAATTATAATATGGAAATCGCATTATTATTTATTACTATAGTATCAATAGTGTTAGTAATTAAAAGAAATATTATAGGAAGTTTATTATATTTAATTTCATATGCATTATATTTTGGAAAGCCATTATTAAATGGGATTATGGCAATAGCAAGTGCAGATGGAAGCTTCGATATTAATATATATACAACACTATTTGCAAATGCATTAGGAATTGTAATTCCATTGTTTGTATTATTTGAAATGTTAATTGAAAAGAACAGAATGGCACACCCAGTAGACAAAAAAACAGACTGGTTTTACAAAAACGAGGAATATGATAGAAAATTAGATGATAGAGCAGATAAAAATAATTATAGAACATTATAAGATAGAGGTTAGAGGCTGGTAAAATAGAAGTTGGAATATAATTCTAATAGCTTTTCCAGCCTCTAAATTTTAATAAAATGAAGGAGCATTTTTTTATAAAAATAGCAATTTATGGGTGGAAAATAAGAAAAATATTAACTTACATATAGTAATTTGTTATTAAATTTGAGAGGAGATTATAAAAATGAATTTAATATATA
>CAJKKA010000199.1 GCA_905200315.1 uncultured Clostridium sp. | reverse complement strand
AGCCCTTCTTTTATTGTTTTTGCATCGACATCTCCCCACATTACTAAATAGAAACCTGTTCTGCATCCCATTGGAGATAAATCTATAACATCATCTAATTCTTCTCTTAAATATGTTGCTAATAAATGTTCTAATCCATGCATAGCAGCTGTTCCGAAAGCTTCTTTATTTGGTTGTAAAAATCTTAAATCAAATTTACTTACCTTATCCCCCATTTTACCTTCTAATACACAGCATTTTCTCACAAAAGGTGCTTTTACCTTATTATGATCTAATTTAAAACTTTCTACTTTTTCCATTTGAATCTCTCCTTTTTTATAGTTTTTAATATAGAAAAACGCCTAAAGACTTTCTTTAGACGTTATAATATCCAAATATATTTAAATTATATATTAATTACCATTTTTTGTAAATAAAACTGGTATTTCAATACTAATTTACACTATCTTTAAAACCTGATCTACTTCATGCATTTCTTTATCATCCATCTTAGGTTTATTTTTGATATACCATTCGTATGTTTTTCTGAGCCCCTTTTCTAGCATTATATTAGGTATATAGAGACCATGGTCTATCAATTTTTCAATTTCTAGCACGCAACTAGTATTTTTAAATGGAAAATAACTTCTTTCTTTTATCTTTATTTTATCCGAATCTACATATTTTATTATAGGTTCTTTTCCGACTACTTCGCCACATGTTTCTATTAGTTTCTTCCACGTGATACGTTGAGGAGTTGCAACATTATATACTTCTCTAACTTTATCATTTTTTATCAAACTATATAAAATCCTTACGAAATCATCTATATATATAAATTGATTTACTACAGGTTCATTTTTATCGCTAGGTACTGGAATAGCCTTCCCTTCTCTTATTCTATCAAAAAAATAAGTCTCCCTATATAAATTATTTTCTGGTCCATAAATGTGAGTTGGTCTTATTATTATGTAAGGTATATCACTATTTATAATATAACTTTCTGCTTGTACTTTTTCAATTCCATACTGCCCCCAGGCAGGATTAATCCCTTTTTCATCATCTTCTGATATATATTTTTCTGATTTTTTATATACTGCGGAAGAAGACAGTACAACATATTTTTTTAAGTTTTTTCGATTTACAAATTTAAATAAGTCCTCTATTTCTGATTTAAAAAATGCTGTCATATCATAAATATATGTGTATTCATTTCCATTTAAGGCATTTTCTAATTCATCTAAATTCTTTCTATCACACAATAAATGTTTATTTACACCTTCATAATCAATACTTCCAGTTGTCAAAACATCAACCTTATGTCTATGTTTTATAAAATATTTAGCAAGTGATTTGCCAATAAAATCGCTTCCTCCCATAATTAAAACTGACTCCATTTTTTATTCCCCCCTTATGGATAAAAATTTATTGAGTTTAAAAGTAACGCCACTTTAATAATACCATATATTGGAGTATTTTTATTGTATTATTAAAATTATCTGTGTATTTTTTTTAGAAAAATGCACAATTTCTTTCACTATAATTTACATTCATTTAAATAGTTATTTATTTTTATTTAACTTTTATATAAAAATAGCAAAAAGGGCGCTACATTTTACGCCCTTCTTAATACTATTTTATCTTTATTTTTCAAGTCTATTAAATTTTATCTAATTTATTTCTTTAATACTACTAATCCTTTTTCTAGTCGAGTCTTAATAGAATAATTGCATAAGTCTAAATTTAAAATTACTATTTGTTTAAAGTACGTTTTAAGAATTCACGAGTTCTCTCTTGCACAGGATTATTAAATATTTGTTCTGGACTTCCTTCTTCAGCTATTACTCCTTTATCCATAAATACGACTCTATCAGAGACCTCTTTTGCAAATCCCATTTCATGAGTAACAACTAACATTGTAAGACCCGAATCAGCTAATTCTTTCATTACTTTTAAAACTTCTCCTACCATTTCCGGGTCAAGTGCAGAAGTCGGCTCATCAAATAGTATAACATCAGGTTCCATAGATAAAGCTCTTGCAATGGCAACACGTTGCTTTTGTCCACCTGACAATTGCTTTGGTTTAGCATTTATAAATTGCTCCATACCAACTATTTTTAAATATTTCATAGCTACTTCTTCTGCTTCTTGTTTTGAGCGTTTTAATACTTTAATTTGTCCAACAGTGCAATTTCCTAAAACATTATGATTATTAAATAAATTAAATTGTTGGAATACCATTCCTAACTTTGTACGGTATTTATAGATGTCGTGTTTTTCGTCTAATATATTTTCTCCGTTATATATTATCTCTCCACCACTTGGTATTTCTAATAAATTGATACAACGAAGAAGTGTTGATTTTCCTGAACCAGAAGAACCTATTATACAAACAACTTCACCTTTTTCAACAGAAAAATCTATATCTTTTAAAACTTCATGCGTTCCAAAAGATTTATTTAAATGTTTAACTTCAATTACATTTTCCATATTATTTCCTCCACTATTTATTATGCTTTGTTTAATGCATCTTCAGGTTTTTGAACTTGCATCTGATTTCCTGTCATATTGTAATTTTCAGGTCCATCTAATTTCTTTTCTACAAAACGTAATATTCTCGTGATAGTAAATGTCATTATGAAATAAACTATACATGTTATGAAGAATGATTCAAAATATCTGAAGTTATTTCCTGCAATTGATTTTGTTGTAAAGTAAAGTTCTGTTACAC
>CAJKKA010000198.1 GCA_905200315.1 uncultured Clostridium sp. | reverse complement strand
CAATAGAAGATTATACATTAGAAGAGTATATTGATAATATGGTTGAATTTAATCAACAGTATAATGGTAAATTTATATTTGAAATTACTATAATTAAAAAATATAATGATGATGCTGAATCAGTTGAAAAGCTAAAAGATGTAATCAAAAGAATAAACCCAGATAAAATTGAGATTGTCAGAATTGATGACGAGAGAATGAGAAAGACAATGTGGGTAGATGATGAAAGATTTGAAGAAATAAAAAAAGAATTACTAAATGTATAAAATTGATAAAATATATACCATATAAGTGAATTGATTACTGAACTTTTCATACAAAAAACTGTGTGAAAGGTTCATACTATTTTAATGAAAAAATTGATAAACTAAAAAAATAATCCTACAATTTAATTAAATTAGATAAATAAAATTTTAAAAGAGAAGTATAAAATTTTAATATAAATTTAATTGGGGGGATTATATTGAAAATTACAGTTATACATGGGCAATCTCATAAAGGTGTTACTTATACAATGACTAAAAATGTATTAGATTTTTTAGTAGGTAAAGAGGATGAGGTATATGAATTTTTTTTACCTAAAGATGGACCAGAATTTTGTATTGGGTGCAATATGTGTTTTCTTAAAGGGGAAGAGTTTTGCCCAGGGGCAGAAAAAGTACAACCGATAATAAAATCTGTGGAAGAATCAGATATAATAATCTTAGATAGTCCAAATTATGTTATGGAGATGAGCGGAAATCTAAAAAATTTAATGGATCATTTTGCATACAGATGGATTACTCATAGACCATATGGCAAGATGTTTACAAAGGTAGGTCTTACTATAAGTTCATCAGCAGGTGCACCAGCAAATAATACTGTAAAATCTATGGCAAAACAACTTAAATGGATGGGAATTCCCAAAGTATATAAATTTCCTTTCATAAGCAATGCATTAAATATTTCGACGATATCATCTAAAAAAGAGGCTGAGCTAAAACAAAAGTCAGAAAAAATCGCATTAAAAGTAAAGAAAAGAGCGAATAAACCAAAAGCTAGTTTAAAGGGGAAAATTATGTTTTATATATTTAGAAAAATGCAAGCATCGCCAAGTGCAAGTTGGAATCCTAAAGATAGGGATTGGTGGATTGAGCAAGGTTGGATAAAAAATGTACGTCCATGGAAATAATATAATAAAAATAGTATAAATTTGTTGACTTGGAGTTAACTCTAAGTATTACAATTTTATTAGTATAAAAATCAAACTTAATTCTTATTTTAATCTAATAGAATTTAATTCTAACAAATCTAACAATGCTATATTTAAAGTATAATAAGAAGGGGTAACATGTCAAAATCAAAAGTTTATTTCACTAAAGAAATAACACCAAAATCATTAATCAAGATCTATGAAGCATTAAATACTGAATTAAAAGGAAAAGTAGCTGTAAAAATATCAACTGGGGAAGCTGGAGGACACAATTTCTTAGATTCAAATTTAATCAAAGATTTAGTATAAAAATTAAATGGAACAATAGTAGAGTGCAACACTGCATATCCAGGAAAAAGAAATACAACAGAAGCACATTGGCAAACAATAAAAAATCATGGTTTTGCTGATATTGCACCTTGTGACATATTAGATGAAGAGGGAGAAACAGCACTAAAAGTAGATGGTGGAAAACACTTAAAAGAAAATTATGTTGGCTCTCATATCAAAAATTACGATTCTATTTTGATGTTGTCTCATTTTAAAGGTCATGCAATGGGAGGACTTGGTGGAGCTCTTAAAAATATGTCGATAGGGCTTGCATCTAGTCGAGGAAAACTATGGATTCATAATTCAGGTCAAGGTGAAGATTTTGATAGCATATTTACATCAGACCACAATTCGTTTTTAGAATCAATGGCAGATGCTAATAAATCTGTAATAGATTATATAGGAAAAGATAATTTAGCATACATAAACGTTGCAAATAATTTATCTGTTGATTGTGATTGTAATGCAAATCCAGCAGAACCAGAAATGGACGATATAGGAATATTTGCGTCACTTGATCCAGTTGCGGTTGACCAAGCTTGTGTAGATGCTGTAGTTAATTCATCTGATAAAGGAAAAGCATCTTTAATAGAAAGAATGGAGTCTAGAAATGGATATCTTACACTAGAAGCAGCATCTAAATTAGGACTTGGAAGCAGAGAATATGAATTAATAGAAATAAATTAAAAATGGAAAAAATAAACATTAAAAATTTTGTATATAAAAAATATCACAGGACATAATATTAGTGTAAAGCAAATACAGATGCAGGAGGTGAAATGTGATGAAAACACGTAGTAACCACAGCATCCATACTAAGGATGCTCCGCCAGAAGCTATAAGCGAGGATGGACCAAAAGACAGGTAAGGTCGGGTGCAGTCTATCAATTGTAACCGACGGTAATTGTTTTACATTTTGAGAATCTACTTATATTTGTACTTAATTGTATGAACTTAAGTAGATTCTTTTGTTTTGCAAAAAATAATTTAAGATTAATTTAAAAGAAAAGTTTTAAATATTAAGCTATAATAGGAATAAAAATGCTTTTTATTTAATTAATAAATAATAGAAGCAAAAGATAAAAGACTAATCTAATGGGGGGAGATTATGGATAATTTAATACTAGTAAAACCAACAATCGACTTAAAAGAAAAGGCATTAGAGTATAAAAAAGAGCATTTTGATAATGGCTACAATCCTTTCGATAGAGAAAGACGAAGAACCCGCCCAGTCGGTCGTGAA
>CAJKKA010000197.1 GCA_905200315.1 uncultured Clostridium sp. | reverse complement strand
GTTTTAAATCATAAAATGGGTGCAGATGTAGTGGTAAACAATATTGCAATAGAGGAATCTGGAAATAATAGGACAGAAGATATTTCAGAACCAATAACAATAAAAGCGTGGACAAAGTTCAATTTTGATGAAAGAGCTAACAAATATTCAAATTTTAAATGGAATTGGACTCATTTTCATGGAACAGATTGGGATGAAGCACAAAAAAGAAATGGTATATTCAGATTTTATGGAAAACACTGGGATTATGATGTAGATAAAGAAAATGGAAATTTTGATTATTTAATGGGTGCAGATGTAGATTTAAACAATAACGAAGTTGTTGAAGAATTAACTAAATGGGGAAAATGGTATTTAGAAACAACGAATGTAGACGGATTTAGATTAGATGCAGTAAAACATATAAAAGCTGGTTTTTATAAAGAATGGCTAAAAGATTTAAGAAATTCAACACAAAAAGAATTGTTTACAATAGGAGAGTACTGGTCAAGAAATTTAGAAGCATTAAAAAATTATATAGAAGAAACAAATTCAGAAATTGCTTTATTTGATGTACCACTACATTATAATATGTTTGAAGCTGCCAATTGCGGTGGAAACTACGATATGAGAAATATATTAAATGGAACACTTGTAAAAGAAAATCCAGAACTTGCAATAACATTTGTAGATAATCACGATACACAACTTGGGCAATCTCTATGTTCATGGATACCAGATTGGTTTAAACCATTAGCATATGCAATAATTTTACTTAGAAAACAAGGAACTCCATGTGTATTTTATGGAGATTATTACGGAATTGAACACGATGAAGTTTCAAGTAAAAAAGATATTTTAGAAAAAATGATGTTAGTAAGAAAATATTTTACATATGGAACTCAAAATGATTATTTTGATGATGAAAATATAATAGGATGGACACTAGAAGGAGATTCCGACTATCCAGATTCAGGAATGGCTGTAATAATGTCAGATAATGCTGGCGGAAATAAAATGATGAACGTAGGAGAAAGACTTGCAAACACAGTATTATACGATTACACAGGAAATGTAAAAGAAGATGTATATGTAGACTGCGATGGAAATGGAATTTTTTATTGCAATGGAGGAAGTGTTTCTGTATGGATAAAAAAAGATAATATTTATCAAAAAAAATAAAATTGGAATAAATAGTAAGCAAACTGAATAGAATATATAAAGAATAAAAAATACTTCAGGAACT
The DNA here is from genome assembly GCA_905200315.1 of uncultured Clostridium sp. The sequence goes on along the minus strand of CAJKKA010000197.1, from coordinate 1,547 downwards.
GTATGGTAGCTAATTTACTAAAAATTCCGCTAAAAGGTTGACAATAGTAAACAAAGTATGTATAATAAAGAAGTCAACACATCGCGGGGTGGAGCAGTTGGCAGCTCGTTGGGCTCATAACCCAAAGGTCGCAGGTTCGAGTCCTGCCCCCGCAACCAAGAAATAACAAAGGTTTCAGAAATTTATCTGAAACCTTGTTTTTTGTTATAGGAAATTTATATTCTTCTATATCTCCTACAATCTAATTTACCACTAAAATATGTGGAGAGCTTTTCACCATTAATTAGAGTTTCTTTTTGTTTTTTGGTAAGAGTTTTTATTTTATATTCTAATTTGCAAGCTAAAGATTTTTCTTTACTTTTCCAAGCTACCTCAAGTTTTATAACATTATGAGATTTAGTATATTTTGCTCCATTTTTTCCTTTTGATAAATGTTCATTTAATCTATTTTCTAAATTATTAGTCATTCCGGTATAAATAGAATTATCAGAACATCTTAACATATATGTGTAATACATTTTATTCTCCAATAATTTAAAATTTTTATTATTTTATTATAAAAATATTTACAAATCAAGAAAATAAACTCTTATTTTACTGTAATTAAATCTTTAATAGAGTTAAATTTTGAGTCTCCAATTCCGTGATACATTTTTTATATCTTCAATGGAGCCGAAATTTTCCATTTTCATTTCTGTAACTTATTATTTTGCTAGCTATAGAAGGACCTATTCCAGGAAGCGTTTCTAGTTCTGTTTGAGTTGCTGAATTTATATTAACAATATTTGATTTACTTGAATTGGTGAGATTGGTTTGAGAGATTGTGTTTTCAGGGCTATCGGTAATAAAATCTTCGTAAGTAGAATCTTCATCTGTTTTGTCATTAATACTTGGAATTGTTATTTTTTGACCATCCTCTAATTTATATGCTAAATTTATTTTAGTTAAATCTGCTGTTTCTGATAACCCACCTGCTGCATCTACAGCATTAGAAACTCTAGAATCTACGTCTAATTCATATACGCCAGGAGTTTTAACACATCCTATAATATATATTATAATTTTTTCAGATGGAGCTGTAGTAGCTTGTGTATCTAAGGCATTTGTAGTATTTTCAGTATTTGCATTTATCATTAAGTCATCAATTTCAGTTTCATTTGAATTGTCTTTTGTAAAATTCCAAATTGTATAACCTAAAACGGCTACAACAATTAATAAAAATATAATTAAAAAAATTTTTTGATTTTTAGTAAGTTCGTTCATAAATAACCTCCGTAATTAATAATTTATTTATAGACCGCTCCATCTTGTATGGTAAAGGATGTTTTCTTTCTGCATGTTTTCGAAAGAAAAATGCTTCACCATCGTGGAGCTATATAGCAACTAATTTTTGTAAAATAAAGAAAGATTTAAAATAATTCTTTATTTTGTATTTAAATAACAATTGTCATGCATTCTTAGGATACCTGAATACAAATTTGCAACGTAATGTTCTCGAAAGTAGAAATTATTGTTGAAAAAAAACGAATGATAGTATATTACTTATT
>CAJKKA010000196.1 GCA_905200315.1 uncultured Clostridium sp. | reverse complement strand
GAAATAGTCAACTAGGCGACAATCTTGCAAAAAAAGATTTCCATGACCATCATGACCATTTTACAAATTCCACTCCAGAATCAGAATGGAAAACTTGCTTAAGTCATGCTGAAAAAATTGGACTTGGTTCTAGAGACTATGAACTAGTTGTTATAAAATAAAAATTTAAAACTAAAATATCACTTTTAATATAATATATTTTTAAATAGGTCAGTAAAATTGTGAATTTCTAATATAGAACAAATGAAATAAGGGAGTATATCAATATGATTACTCCCTTATTTCTATATTATCTTTAATAAATTTTATAAAATTATTTACAACACTGCTCATCTGTTTTCCCTTTGGATATACTAGCCAGGTATTTCTTATTATACTATTACCATCATCGTCTAATATCGGTGTTAAACAAAGGTTATATACTTTCTCAAAACCTTCAGGCAGAAAACAACATGCATATCCAAGCCCCTTATCTACTAACTGCCACGCAAATTCTACATATCCAGCAAACATTCCTACTGGCGGATTATTCCCATATGTATTTTTCCACCATTCATCCAAAATTTCTTTACTCTTATCATTAGTTTTATAATCAATGCGCTGCATTTGTGGCAACTTCATTAAATCAATTGGATCTTTTGATACTATGTAAGCTTTATTTTGTTTAACCAAAATCTTATCTACATCACCTTCAAAGTCACCACATACAAATCCCAACTCTATGTGGTTTTCTAATATCATCCTAAATAAATTATTGCTCTGGTCATTTATAATTTCAAACTTTATATTTTTATGTTCTTGTGAATATCTATATAACACATCTGTTAATTCAAATTTGCTATATGTGTAAGGTGAACCTATTTTAATTGTTCCTTCTAATTCAGTTTTATAAGTATATAGTCCATGTTTTACGTCTTTTATAAATTCCATGTACTCCTTAGCTCGCTTCGCTAGATATTCTCCCTCTGGAGTAAATTTCACCCCTTTCGAAGTACGATTTATTATTTTAACTCCAAAATCTTTTTCCATACTTTTAACCCTTTTTGTAAGAGATGGCTGACTTATATACAACATATCTGCTACTTTTGTCATATTTGGTGTTTCGTACAATCTATATAATATCTCCCAATCTGTATCTTTCATTATTTGCTCCCCTTTTTGCAATAATTTATACTACATTTTTATTTTATCAAAGTAAATTAACACATACAATATAATTAAAAAGGTAAACTCACTTAATAATTCACATCACTTTAATTATTTATCTTCTAAGCCCTATGTTATATTTTGTTCCTATATTTACTCCAAAATTGAATACTATTATAGTCGATATAACAAAAAGCATAAAGATACCATACCCAAATAAAACTCCTGTAATAAATCTTTTTATATTATTACTTTCATAAGAAGTTAATGCTTGTGTAAATCCATCTATGATTAATGGAATCATAATAATAAATGATGCTTTAGCAGTTAATCTAAAAAAGAAACAACAAATCAAGGCAAAACATATACCTACAAATTCGCCTGTACATCTTGCACATATCGGAAATTTTTGCCCTTTATAATAAAATGATCTATCATCTCTGCAATGGCATCCAAAAATAATTGGAAACCACTTATAAATCCATTTTTTTGAATTAGAAAGGAGTAAGTCCACGTCTTACACTCCTAATAAAAAAGGGAAGCACCTAATATAAGTACTATAAGATAGTACACCGCTGCTATTCCCACTGCTACTAAAGCACCTATCCCTGCTGCTTTAGCTGTTTTAGGTTTAGTATCTTTCCAAACTAAGAACAAAACAAGTCCAACGATAGGAACACAACAACCTAAAAGTCCCCATAAAAATCCACCATTATCAACAACTTCTGGTGTTGTTGGTGCTATTTCTTGCTGTTGTACACCACAAGATGGACATATAACTGCCTTGTCATCTATTTCTTTCCCACAATTTTTACAAAAAGCCATTTTCTTTCCCCCTCAAAAATAAATACTATGATTTCTCTCTAGTAATAAAAATATCCATTTTGCTATCATATTAATACATTTATATTCCAAGACGTAATTAAATATTCCCATCCATAATTTTAAAAGAAATGAAATTTTGTATATATAAAAAAGGTATAGATTCATCAGGAATCTATACCTTTTACTATCACTTTACGCAACGTATACTCTATTTCCATTTGGTCCTATATACTCATTATCGCTAAAAGCTAATATTATGTAGAATACTGGTCTTAGGAAGAATAATCCTAAACAAAATCCTAAACCTTTATCAAATGATTTTGCTAATTTATACATACACATAAAATCAACTATTACACCTACTAACGGAATAATCGTAGCTAAAAATACCCATCCATTCCCCCAGGCAATTTTGAAAAGGCAATAAGAATTATATATTGGTATAATACTTTTCCATCCAGCTATCCCTGCTTTTTGGAAAACTACCCATTGTGCAGCAACTGTAAGTATATAAAATAATATTGCTATTAATCCCATTCTATTTTCCTCCCTTTGTTTTTTATTGATTTTATTATATTATAATTCCTTATAAAGGGTCAATATTACCTAAAAATATACATATATAGATATATTTATCATAAAATATTCATAAAAAAATACTAACTGTTCTAAAACGTCAGTTAATATTTTTCATTTTATTTTTATATTAAGCTTCTACCAAAACTATCTTTTCCTCAGCTAAACTCTTTTTCACGTCTATAACCCTTTGGTTAGAAGAGCCTCTCATTATAAGAGATAAATTTCTATTTTCTTG
>CAJKKA010000195.1 GCA_905200315.1 uncultured Clostridium sp. | reverse complement strand
ACTTGGGTTAAAAATCTTCAAGGTATATCTATGAGAAATGTAAAAATCTCTACAAAGCTTAAAAAGAAAAAAATAAGCAAATGTGGCGATATGATATTTACTCACTTTGGAATAAGTGGTCCTGTAGTGCTTATAATAGACTCATATATAAATAAAGTATTAGCAGGAGAACATGTAGAGATATTTATCGACTTTATGCAAGATACATCAAAAGAAGAAATAGTAAGCTTAATTAGAAATAATCCAAATAAAAATATATCTACTAACTTAAAGACAATTCTTCCTGATGGATTTGTAAAAGAGCTTCTAAATATCTTAAATTTAAGCGATATCAAAGGAAACTCACTTACAAAAGAAGATGAAAACTCTATAGTAGAATATATTAAAAATATGAAGCTTACAATAACATCATCACTAGGATTTAAAGGTGCAATGGTGACATGTGGCGGTGTAAGCACAAAAGAAGTAGATGCATCTACTTTAGAATCTAAAAAAATAGAGAACTTATTTATAACTGGTGAATTACTTGATTTAGATGCTGAAACTGGAGGATATAACCTTCAAATAGCATTTTCAACAGGATATTTAGCAGGACTTAGTTTAAACTAATATTTATTTAAAAATAGGAGAAACACAATGGAAAATATAATAATAGCAGTAGATGGACCTGCAGGAGCAGGTAAAAGTACAATAGCTAAAATAATAGCTAAAAGATTAAACATAAATTACATAGACACAGGAGCAATGTATAGAGCTGTAACTTTAAAATGCCTTCAAAATAACGTAGATATTAAAGATGAAAATGCAGTAATCGAAATGGCTAAAAAAACATCAATAGATTTTAGAGATAACAATATATATCTAGATTCAAAAATAGTAAACGATGAAATAAGAACTTTAGAAGTCAGCAAAAACGTATCTGACGTTGCAAAAATAAAAGAAGTTAGATACTTAATGGTAGATTTACAAAGAGAAATCGGTAAAAATAACGCAGTAATACTAGACGGTAGAGATATCGGTTCTTATGTATTCCCAAATGCAGATTATAAATTTTTCTTAGTAGCAACACCAGAAGAAAGAGGCAAAAGACGTTATATCGAGTTAAAAGAAAAAGGATATGAAGGAACTTTAGAAGATATAATAAACGATATAATAAGAAGAGACGAAATCGATTCAAACAGAGAATTCGCTCCACTTGTAAAAGCAGAAGGTGCTATAGAAATAGACACAACAGGAAAAGACATTGACCAAGTTGTAGATTTAGTACTACAAAAAATTAAATAGATTAAAGGGGAGATAAATTTGAGTTTTTATAATTTTATGCTAAAGCTTTTTAGTATATTTAGCAGGACTTTCTTTAAATTTGAAGTAATTGGTGCAGAAAATATCCCAAGCGAGGGTAATTTGATTATAGCTGCAAATCACAAATCAAACTTAGATCCTATATTTGTAGCAAGTGCTGTAAATAAAAAAAGAAAGATGACGGCAATAGCAAAAGAGGAATTATTTAAGAATAAGATTTTAGCAAAAATATTAAATAAAGTAGAAATTATACCTATTAATAGACAAAACCCAGGGCTTGGGACTATAAAGAGAATTCTTAAATACATAAAAAATGATTATGCCCTTGTAATGTTCCCAGAAGGAACAAGAAGTAAAACTGATGATTTTAACAATGCAAAAGCGGGGCTTTCATTATTTGCAACAAAAGCAAAAGCAGAAATTGTACCATGTACAATATACTCTAGCTATAAATTATTTAAACCTGCTAAAATATACTTTGGTAAACCTATATCACTTGAAGAATACTATAAACAAAAATTAACTAGTGAAGATCACGAACGTATATCAGGCGAGGTTATGGATATCATAAAACAAAATTACTATAAGCTTGAAAAAGGCGAAATCTAGAAAATAAGTCTTCATCATTGATGATGGAGGCTTTTTTGATATAATAAATTTAATAAAATAGATAAAATAGGAGGATTCATATGGAAATTAAAATTGCTAAAAATGCTGGATTTTGTTTCGGTGTAAAAAGAGCTATGCAAATGGCAAGTGATGAACTTGACGATAAAAGCACAGAAGTTTACTCACTTGGTCCATTAATACACAATAAACAAGCCGTAAGCAAATATGAAGAAAAAGGACTTAAAGTAGTAGAAGAAATAGAAAATATACCATCTAAAGAAAGAGTTATTATAAGATCACACGGAGTTGGAGAAATTGTATACAACGAAGCTGAAAACAAAAGTGTAAAAATAGTAGATACAACATGTCCTTATGTGAAAAAAATTCATAAAATAGTAAATGATTTTTATAAAAAAGGATATAAAATCATAATAATAGGAAATAAAATACACCCAGAAGTTGTTGGTATAAACGGATGGTGTGATAACTCTGCAATAGTAATAAAAAATGTAGACGATATAGATAATATAGAATTTGATAAAGATGCAAAATATTGTGTAGTAAGTCAAACTACTGTAGATATAGATAATTACGAAAAAATAGTAGAAAAACTAAATGCTATTTTAAAAGATACAGTAATGAAAAACACAATATGCTCTGCAACAAAAGAAAGACAACTTTCAGCTAAAAATCTAGCAAAAGAAGTTGACTGCATGATAGTAATAGGTGGTAAACACAGCTCTAACACACAAAAGCTAGTTAACATATGCAAAGATTTAACAAATACATTTGCAATAGAAACAAAAGACGAACTTAATAAGGAAGAACTTCAAAACTACAAATCTATAGGTATAACAGCAGGAGCTTCTACTCCAGACTGGATTAT
>CAJKKA010000194.1 GCA_905200315.1 uncultured Clostridium sp. | reverse complement strand
TGCTTTATAAAGATGGGCTTGGCGAAGCAGAACCACAAAATATGACTATCAAAGGCCTTGATGTTGTCGAGGCTGAAAAATTATTTAGCAAATGTGCTTATGGAGATAAAAAGAGTATTCTTGACCAAGATCATTTAAAAGATTTACATGATGAAAACTCAAAATAATATAAATATAAAAACACCAATATTTAAATTGGTGTTTTTTAAAATCCTCTTTATTTCATCCAACTTTCAGGACAATTCATATATTCTTGGAATTTATTAAAGAACACACCAACATGGTATCCATCACAAGTAGCATGGTGAACTGTGATTGAAAGTGGCATCATTTTTCTACCGTCTTTTTCGAAAAATTTACCTGCTTGAATTATGGGAAAGAAACTATTCATCGGTGCATATGGTATTGGTGTATAGTTTGTAAATTCAATCCAAGGTATCATACCAATCATACAATTGTTTGCAGGTGGCATTTGTGGTTTTGCCATTATCCCATGGTTACTCGCATATTTTTGGTCTTCAATATAATTATTATAGAAAACTTCAAAGTCAGCATCGTATTCAGTCCACATATTTGAAATAGATTTATCGTCATTATGGAACGCAGAGTAAGATGGATGAAGGACTTCGTAATATCCTAGTTCATCGTTTAAGTATCCAATTCTAAATTCCTTTTCTTCTGATATAATTTTTGAGCATATATACAAATATGCAGGAAAGAACTTTTTACCTTTATTTTTTATAGCATTGTAAGCTTGAGTTATATCTATATTTGAAGTAAGACTGTAACCTGTAGGCAGCATTTTTGTAAAATAGTAAAAATATTGAGCCCTATTCCATTCATTTAAATTTATTTTATGAAATTCTGTGTTCATATTTACCCCTTCTTTCTTGATTTATTTTGTTCAAAGACATTAGAGAGTATACAATTTTTAATGTGAGGAGTAAATGATTTTTAGGTAAATAATACTCTACGAAACGTAGAGTATGCATAGATTCAAAAAAGTTTATTGTTTTACAAAATACAGTTTTAACTATAAAATTAAAGTAGTATTATATATAAAAAAATATTATAAAATAGGGGGAAAGAGCATGGCAAAGGAAATCACATCAAATTATGAAATGGCATGTTTGAAATGGAAAGAAGTATTCAAAAAAATGGACAAAGAAGAACTGATGAAAGAGTTGCCAGAACTTAATGTAGAAGGGGAATATCTTGTAATATATCATTTTGGAAGAAAGTTCGGAGTTCATATGGAAAATGGGGAAATAATCGCAATGGAGGATGAACTTCCAATATCAGTTTCTGAAAAATTCAATATATATCTTTTATTCCACTATATAAAACCAAATTCAAAAATCAAAGGCGAATGGGTTACTTTTGAAAGATTAAAAAATACATCTCAATTTAAGCCAGCGTTTGTTAAAAGTGTACTTGAACCTTTTGCAAAAGCTTTTGCAGGCCATATGGATAAGCTTGAAGAGGCTTGTGAAAAAATAGGAGGAAAAAGAATAAAAGCGTCTGATATGGGATATGAGCTAAAAGCATTTGAATGTATTCCAGTTCAATTTTTATTTTGGGATGAGGACGAAGAATTCGAATCAAGAGCAAGTATGTTGTTTGATATAAGTTGTACAGATTTCATACACGAAGAGAGCATAGTAACTATAGCATCTGTCGGGGTTGAGAGATTAATCCAAGTTGCAGGGCTTAATAAATCAGAAAATACTTTTGATATGAGATAAATTTGTTTACACATTAAAAAATGAGATTTATAATAAATGAGAAAACTTATTAATTACAAACATTTATAGGAACATTTTAAATCATTTTTAGGAGGGGTAAATGGAAAGTGTAAACAAATTTCAAAGTTTAGTTATCTTATTAATGGTAGCAATCGGAATATTGCTTGGACAGATTGAATTTATCCAGACATATGCAGAATATCTAATAACACCATTTTTAATGGTGATGTTATTTTTAGTATTCCTACAAATCCCATTAAAGGACATATTAAAATCATTTAAAAATCTAAAATTCACATTAACAGCAGTTATTATAAATTTTATTTGGACACCATTTTTAATTTTAGTTTTAGGAAGATTATTTTTAGTAGACCATCCAGAATTATTAATCGGCTATATCATGCTTATGGTTACGCCTTGTACTGATTGGTACTTGATATTTACTGGAATTTCAAAAGGAAATGTGGCACTTGGTTCGTCAATTTTACCGCTTAATTTAGTTTTACAATTAGTACTATTGCCTGTGTACGTATTTTTAATTGGTGGAAGCAGTGTCGATATGAATACAATGCAATTAGTAAAAGGAGTTGTATCAACTTTAATAATTCCACTACTTTGTGCGATAATTATAAGAAAAATTATAATAAATAAAATCGGACAGGAGGACTTCGAGGAAAAAGTTGCGACAAAAGCATGTGACTATCAAGGATATTTCCTAAATGCTGCAATTGTCAGCATGTTTGCATCACAAGGAAAAATACTTTTAGAAAATATACAAGTACTTTTAATATTATTAATACCAGTTTTATTATTCTTTGTAATCAATTTCTGTGTTGGAAGATTAGTCGGAAGGGTTATGAAATTAAATTATGAAGATAGTGTTGCACTAAATTTAACTACACTTGCTAGAAATTCGCCAATAGCACTTGCGATTGCTGTTGCAACATTTCCAGACAGACCGCTAATTTCATTGGCATTAATAATAGGACCATTAATCGAGTTGCCAGTATTATTTTTAATTGCGAAAATATTACTAAATATAAGAGAAAAACAATTAAAAA
>CAJKKA010000193.1 GCA_905200315.1 uncultured Clostridium sp. | reverse complement strand
GACAATGAAAAAGCTTACATAGTAAAATTTAATAAAGATAAAATGGAGGTGAATTTCTTGGCGAAATATGCAAATCCAACATTAGTAGGAATGCTATATGAGAGAGTTGGAGATAAATTATTTTTAATTATCTATCCTTTTTCAATCTATTTTATTATTACTGAAAAATACCTTAATATATTAGTTTTTGATACTTTGATTTTTTTTACATTGGTTTTGTTAAGGCATAAATTAGTTTTTTTGGATTTTTATTTTAAAAGAATAGTTATTATTTTTTGGGTTTTAACGCTAACGTTTTCTACAATAAGCTTTATGTTATTTAATCAAATAAATTACTTATATATGACGAAAGCATATGTAGAATGTAGTGTTTTAGATATAAAAGAATATTCACTTGTTTCTAGATATAAGGGATATGCAACTTTTATGATGAAAAGTCATGAAAGCATCAAAGATGATTTTACAGTAATTGAAAACCTAGTTGGGAAAATAGATTCATATGAAATTGGTGAAGAAAATAAATATAGAGTTATATTAAAAAATAATCAAGAAGTAGATATCAAGTTTAATAATTATAATCAGTTTACATTATTTAGTTTAGATGTTGATTAAGTGAAAAGGAAAGAGAAAGCTTATGATTAAAAAAGTATTTATTGGAATTATTGCAGCTGGTATGATATTAACAACTATTCCAACAGTAAATGCAGAAGATGAAATTACATTAGATGAAGTGACTGATCAAATAATTGATATTTCAAATAAATATAATTCAGCTGGTGTTACATCAGGACAATTATTGAATTTAATTACGCTAACTCAAACGGATGATGAATTATTAGACGCTTTATCTTTAGATAAAAATGATTTATTTGATACATCTATACCAAAAAAAGTTAATATACAATCATCACGAAGTGGAGATCCATATGATGGAAATCTACCTGCATCTAAAGAGGAACAAAAAGAAAGAATGAAGTATATTCGATCAGTCTATAATAAAGAATATAATGATGGAAACCATGATGAATCTATATATACGATATATTTATATACTTCACATTATATTGAAAATATAAACTATGATAAGAGTTTTTCAGATGAAAAAAATTTTGGACATCCTGTATATGCAAATATTATTTCACAAAATGATATAGATGCTTATGAACAATTTTATAAAGCTCAAACAGGTGTCGCTATTTATAAAGCATTTAGGACTTGTACAAATGGAATAAAAAATTATAAAGAAAAAGGTGGAAAATATGCATTTGCTTATGAATTCTTTGGATCAATGTCAAATATTTTAGATTTAAAATATTCGGATTATTTAACAGCATTAGATACCGTTGGAATAACAAATACTACTGATATTTTAGCAACAGGTGTCAAAATAGTATAATGACTTTAATAAAAGGAGGAGAGAATATGCCAAATATAAAACCTATCTCTGATTTAAGAAATTACAGCGCAGTACTTGAAGATGTTACCGTTGGGTCTCCTGTTTATTTAACAAAAAATGGACATGGTTGTTATACTATTATGGATATAAATGAACAAGAAGAAATGTCAAGAAAGGCGAGAAAGTATGACAAGATGGTAGCAGAACTAGAAGTAATGAAAATGTTAAATGAAGGCTTAGCTTCAGCAAATGAAGAAGGCTGGATTGATGAAGATTCAATGACAATACATTTCAATGATAAATTCAAGGTGAACAAGAGAGAGTGTTCATCGAAATTGCAAAAAGAACTTGGAGAAATTATAAAATTTTGTAAAGAAAACAATGAACCTGTTTATCTTGAATTTAATGATAAAGAGAATTTAATTATTATGAGTAGTGAGACATATGATCGCAGAGAAAAAATGTTAGAGTTATATGAACAACTTGTTTATATTGAATCAGAGAGAATTATAAATAATAAACAATATACAATTGATGAGTTAAGTAAATATCTTGATAATGTTATAAAAGATATGACTGTTAAAAAAATAAGAAAAAGGAATAGTAGGTTAAAGTGAAAAATACAACAAAAGCAGGAATGTTTAATATTAACAATGCTTATGTTCGAGATGCAATCTTATATTATACGATTCAACAATATTTTAATAATAATGATAAAAAGACATGTGAATATATAGATCAATTAGAAAAAATAGACCATTTTGATTTTAGAAGTGGATTAAAAAATAATATTCCCTATTTGTCATCAAAATTAGATATTTCAGAAAAAGAGTTTTATAACTGTTATTTGAAAGTAAAAGATAGCTTTGCAAAATTAACAGATGATGTCATTTTAGTAAAAAAAGGTGATGGAATATATTCAAAGTTATTAGCTGACATACAAGGAACACCTCCATTTCTATTTCTAAAAGGAAATGTTCATTTATTGAATGAAAAGTCTGTATGTGTTGTTGGAAGCAGAAATGCTACAATAGATTCAATGAAGAAGACAGAAAAAATCGTAAAGTCACTTATCAAAAGAAATATTGTTGTTAATGCAGTACTGGCTAAAGGAATCGATACAGCTACTCATAAATCAGCTTTACAAAATGGTGGAAGAACAATTGCAGTTATAGGAACTCCAATTAACCAATACTATCCAAAAGAAAAAAAAGAATTGCAATTAGCTATTGAAGAAAAAGGATTAGTGGTTTCACAATTTCCGCCATGTAATCCAGTTTATAGATGGAATTTTCCAACAAGAAATGGGACAATGAGTGGAATCTCATTAGCAACGATTATCATGGAAGCAGGGGAAACAAGCGGTGCTTTAAAACAAGCAGATTATGCTCTAAAACAAGGAAGAGATGTTTTAATACCGCAATCAGCTCTTAATAATTCATCTATATC
>CAJKKA010000192.1 GCA_905200315.1 uncultured Clostridium sp. | reverse complement strand
TGAAGTTTTAGAAATAGCAAACACTCTTATAGTAGCATTGGGATTTGATTTAGATACTTACAAATTAGATGCACAACATATAAATTTTAGCGATGAAGGCTATCAAATTTGCACATTTATAAATAAAAATAATAGAGAAGACAGATTTGCAATATATATTTCACCTACAGAAAAATATATAGCTAGATATGTTAGAAATCCATAAAAGGAGATTTTTGGATGAAAATATTAGTAGTAGAAGATGAAGCACCTATTAGAGATTTAATATCGATAAATTTACAACTAGTAGGTTATGAAGTATTTACAGCAGAGGATGGTATTATAGCAGAGAAGTTTTTAGAAAATCAAAAGGTAGATTTAATTTTGCTTGATGTAATGATACCTGGTATCGATGGATTTTCTCTTATTGAAAAAATAAAAAAACATAATACTCCTGTTATATTTGTAACTGCAAAAGAATCAGTTTTAGATAGGGTAAAAGGACTTAGACTAGGTGCTGAGGATTATATAATAAAACCATTTGAAACAATAGAATTATTAGCAAGAGTAGAAGTTGTTCTTAGACGATATAATAAAAATAAACAAACTATTAAATTTAAAAATATAGAAGTAGACACAGAACAAAGAATTGTAAACTTGAATAATAAAGAGGTCTATTTAACAGTAAAAGAGTACGAATTATTGGTATTGCTTTTACAAAATAAAAATATGGCTTTATCTAGAGATCAAATACTAGAAAGAGTATGGGGATTTGAATACGGAGGAGAGACAAGAACTGTCGATATTCATATCCAGCGTATTAGGGAAAAACTAGATTTGAAAAACAATATAAAGACTGTATTTAAAGTAGGTTATAGATTGGAAGAATAATAAAACTCCTTTATGATATTGAGAATATTTAATATCATAAGGGAGTTTTTTCTTTAAAAAAAGCATTAAAAATAGCCTGTTATATGGATGGAGATAATTAGATTAGAATTTATAAAATGAATATTGTGTAAAAATAAAATGACTACATGCATAGTATGTTTGTTTATTATATAATAAAGATTAAGCATAATATAAAAATACAAGGAGATAAATATGAACATACTTATATCAAATGATGATGGAATAAATGCAGAGGGAATAAAAATTTTGGCACAGGAGATTTCGAAAATAGCAAACACATATGTAGTTGCACCAGACAGCCCAAGAAGTGCTAGTGGGCATGCGATAACTCTCCACAAGCCGATTTTAATAAATGATGAATTTATAGCAGAAAATGTTGAAGCCTATTCAACTTCGGGAACTCCTGCTGATTGTGTAAAAGTGGGTATTGAGTCTATTTTAAAAGATATAGAAATAGATTTAGTTTTAAGTGGAATAAACAATGGACCAAATTTAGGAACAGATGTTATATATTCTGGAACAGTTGCGGCTGCGATTGAGGGACTTGTTGAAGGAAAGCCATCTATTGCTCTTTCTTGTGATTCGTCAAAAGTTTCAAGTGATGAATATAGAGAAGCGGCGAAATACACAGCTAAATTAATTCAAAAATTAGAGGGCAATTTAGATAAATTAAACGGAAATATATTAAATGTGAACTTCCCAACAGGAGAGAAAAAAGGCGTAAGAATAACTAAACTTGGCAGACGTGTGTACAACAATGTTATGGATGATAGACAAAGTATAAGAGGTCAAAGATATGTATGGATGGGAGGAGATTTAGAAGATATTAAGCAAGATAAAGACAGCGATATATTCGCGGTTGAAAATGGCTATATATCAATAACTCCAGTGCATATAAATATGACAGAAACAAATAGAATTGAAGAACTTAAAGAATTAGGACTAGAAGAGTAAAATAAAAATGCCAAAGAGAAACTTTTATATAAAAGCCTCTTTGGCATTTTTGGAATGTTTTAAGCAATCATATATATATTATGTCCAAAAATTTATTATTTATTAGGATTATATTTAGCTTTTGAAATTAATTGAGTCATTGTTCCCATTGGGCAATATACACACCAAGATTTAGGTTTGAATAAAACCATTGTTATAAGACCTAAGATTGTTGAAGTTAACATCATGCTATAAAAACCAAGTGCAAATTGGTAAATCCATGGCGATACTAAGTTTGGATTTGCAATTTCCCAAGGAAGTTTAAATGTCCAAAGTAGTGTAAGGACTTCTTTTAAATTGCTAGCTCCAGAAAATACTAGATAAGTGTTAAATAACATAATGCCAAACATAGTTAAAAAGAAAGTCAAGAAACCATATCTGAAATATTTGCTTTTTAAAAATTTAGGCATTGGTTTATTTCTAGATAGGTTGAATTTATTGCCAAGGAAGTTAAATAATTGTCCCCTACCACAATATATATTGCAATATGATTTTCCACCGCCAAGTATTGAAATTATAATTGGTATTAAAAAGCATAATAGTCCAAGCCAAGCGAATAATATATTAAAAAATCCAAGGATTAAATAAGTTATACTTAAAATCCACATATAATCTAAAATTGATTTTTTATTCTTTTTCATTTATACAGCAACCTCCTTCTTTTCGATATTTATAATAGATGCAGGACAGACTAAGGCACATTTTCCACATCCAACACATTTTTCATAGTTTATTTCTGCAAAAATACCGTGCTCTATATGGATTATTTGAAGAGGGCATGCCTTTAAGCAAGTTCCACAAGCAACGCAAGCACTTTTATCAACTATAGCTTTTTTCTTAAATTTTTTCATTTTGTTCCTCCTATTTAGTAGATTGTAAATTTAATTATAAGAATTTTTGATAAAAGTTAAGTGATTAAGTCACACAGAATATAAAAATAAAAAAACTACTATATGAAGGTTTAATTAATAGTAGTTTTTAAT
>CAJKKA010000191.1 GCA_905200315.1 uncultured Clostridium sp. | reverse complement strand
ACCCTCCTCTAATATGTAATTTTTTTGCTTTTATTATAGCATATTTTCCCTTTTTAAACATCATTTAGACTAATATTTTCTTCAAAAACTTTAGTAACTTTTTTCTTATTTTCTTTTAAACTTAATATATAATATTTTTGAGTTGTTTCTATTCTTTTATGCCCTAATATTTCTGCAATATCTTTTATCTCACAACCATTTCTTAAACAAATAGTAGCAAAATTTCCTCTTAAATCATAAAATCTGCATTGAATTCCTAATTCATGATGAATTATTCTAAATGGATATCTAATAATAGCTGTTCCTGAATAAGTTCCATCTTTCCTAGTAAATACCATTTGAATTTTATTATTTCTAGATTGACTTTCTATAACTTTATATTCTACTAACTTACCATATTTATTTTTTATTTCTTTTAAGGTATATCTTTTATACTTTTTGCCATATTCTTTTTTATATTTAACTTGTAGATTTTTATAATCAGATAATACTGAATATAGAGTATCACAAATATAAACTTCTCTACTACTGCCTATTGTTTTTGTTGTACCTAAATACCATCTGCCATTTTCTTCTTTATCTTTTGCATAAACAGTCTTATTAACTTTGATAAATCAATATCATTCCAAGTTAATGCAAATACCTCACCAGTTCTCATGCCTGTATAACAAGCAGTTAAAAGTGCACATATAAACACTTTATTATTTTTAAATCTACCTAAAATTATTTTCATTTCTTCTTTAGTATAGATGTGACCTATATTGTTTTTTTTAATTCAAATGATAATACTCTAGGTATCTCCAAATCACCTGCTGGATTATTCTTAATAAATCCAAAATAGTAAGTTGCATCTCTCAATGAACTCTTAATAACCTTTTGATAATTTCTTAATGCACCCCTTGTACCAGATGTTTGATATAGCTTTAATAACGCCTGATTTAGAATATATGGTGTTAAAACTGATAACTTATAATTACCTAATTCCTTTTTAATATTCCTAAAAGATTCTTTATATCTCCTTGCAGTAGAATATTTATAGTTTATTTCAAAATATTCTTTCATCTAATAGTCTAAATAATCTCCATATAACATATTACACTCTACATTAGTTATTCCATTTATAAATTCATCGTATGCTTTTTGTCCAGCTATATATGCCTCATTTTTAGTTTTAAAGCCTGATTTAGTTATTTGTTTTCTTTTTCCATTTACCTTCCCTGCTTCAAAGCAATATTGATACACTTTACCTCTTTTTCTAATATTGATCATTATTGTCACTTATCCTTTCTTTAATCACTATTATTTCAATTCAAACTAATAAAAAATAAAAGATAGTTGATTAATCCATCTAATCAACTATCTTTTATTTCTATAAAATCAATTTGATTTAATTTTGTCACATCTACTTTTACTTCAGTATTATAATCATTTATGAGCAAGAAATAATCCTTTAACAAAGTTAAAATGCAATTAAGATATATATCATAATACTGCTTTGAATGATTGGTATTAAATGGTATTAATTTATCAATTTGTGATAATAAATGAATATCACCAGAAAAGAAATTATACATATACCCATATTTATATTTTTGGGCAAGTTTTCCATATGATTTTTTATCTTTAAAAACTTTTAGTAATCCTTTATTATTATCATTCAATTCTTGTATATTTAAACTTTTTGCTCCTAATTGTTTATTGTACGATTCTAAAGCAGATTCTACTATAAGTTGTAAATTTATATTTTCATTTTTAACTTCTTTAATAAAACATATTTGTTCTATTATTTGCCTACATAACATTGAAATATATGATGGATATATTTCACCATTACTAAACTGTTTACAAATTTCACTTGTAATGTTTAGCGATAAATGAAAAACTATTAGATTGTTTTTTTCGATATTAATAGATTTATTTTCAAAATCAATATTCTTGTTAATCGATTTTAAATAGTTTGTCATAGATATTCTATATATCAATAAGCTCATCCAATAAATTTTATTTTTTATAGCAGCATACTTATTTAAATCTACTTTTGTATATAAATTTTCAAATATCATATTACCAAAAATTTTGTCGTGATAATCTTTGTCAATATCTAATGATTTTAATAAATTATTTAACTCCATCATTCTTTTCATCCCCTTCAATAAAAAATGTCAACAAATTACTTTTTGCTGACATCATTTAATTTCAATGGATTTTGTCCACATTTTTATTTATTGGTTGACAAACAACAAATTTGCTACCTTTCTTAAATTCAATTTTTTCCTTGTTTTATACTACTTTCCACAGCAATTCTTATATTTTTTTCCCGAACCACAAGGACATGGGTCGTTTCTTCCTACTTTTGGTCCTTCGTTTACTACTGTTTTGTTCATTCCGCCTTCTTTTTCTGAATATTTTCCATCTACTAAGTTTATTGCTGTGTCTTGTAATCCTGTTGCTGTTATTTTTGCTGCTTCTGTTCTTTTCATATCTCCTGCTCTTTGTACATTTGAAAGAATTTTAACAACGTCTAATTTAATGTCTTCGTTCATTTCTTCAAACATTTCTGTTCCTTCAATTCTGTATTGAACTACTGGATCTTTTTGTGCGTATGCACGTAAGCCTATACCGTTTTTTAATTCATCCATGTTGTCTATGTGATCCATCCATTTTTGATCTACAACTTTTAGAACAACAACTCTTTCAAGTTCTCTAAGTTCTTTTTCTCCAAATTCTGCTTCTTTAGCTTCATAATTTTTTAGAACTTTTTCTTTTAATTCTTCTATTAATTTATCGCTATCAACTTCATTTTCTTTTACATTTTCTATATCTGTAATTCCAAATGTTGTTTGAATATCTTGTAATAGTCCTTCTGTGTTTAGTTTTTCTCCTTCTGCAAGTTGTGTATGTGT
>CAJKKA010000190.1 GCA_905200315.1 uncultured Clostridium sp. | reverse complement strand
ATAAAGAATTTGGAACAGGATGTGTAAAAATTACACCTGCACATGACCCTAATGATTATCAAGCAGGTTTATCACACGGATTAGAAATAATAGAAGTATTTGATGAAAGTTCTATAATGAACGATTTAGTTCCAGAATATAAGGGACTAAAATCAATAGAAGCAAGAAAATTAATAGTAGAAAAACTAAAAGAAATTGGAGCTTTAGTTGAAATAGAAGATTACAACCACAATGTTGGAAAATGTTATAGATGCCATACTACAATAGAACCAAGAATATCAGACCAATGGTTTGTTAGTATGAAAGAACTTGCAAAACCAGCAATAGAAGCAGTAAAAAATGATGACATAACATTTGTTCCAAAAAGATACGAAAAAAATTATTTCCACTGGATGGAAAATATACAAGATTGGTGTATATCACGTCAATTATGGTGGGGACATAGAATACCAGCGTATTATTGTCAAGATTGTGGAGAAATAAATGTTGCAAAAGAAAAGCCGCATACCTGTAAAAAATGTGGTAGCGAAAAGTTAAAACAAGATGAAGATACTTTAGATACATGGTTTAGTTCAGCTCTATGGCCATTTTCAACATTAGGTTGGCCAGAAGAAACAGAAGATTATAAAACATTTTTCCCAACTAATGTGTTAGTTACAGGTTATGATATAATAACATTCTGGGTTTCAAGGATGATAACATCAAGCTTAGAATTAACAGGAAAAAATCCATTCAAAGATGTATTAATTCATGGAATAGTAAGAGATAGCCAAGGGAGAAAAATGTCAAAATCATTAGGAAATGGAATAGACCCAATAGAAATAATAGAAAAATATGGAGCAGATTCATTAAGATTTTCATTAGTTCAAGGAACTACACCAGGAAATGATATACGTTATATGCCAGAAAAATTAGACCAAGCATCTAATTTTGCAAACAAACTATGGAATGCATCAAAATTTGTTTTAATGAACTTAGAAGATTACGATGGAAATGTATATGAAGATAATTTATGTTATGAAGATAAATGGATTTTATCTAAATTAAACACATTAGTACAAGAAGTATCAAACAATATAGAAAAATACGATTTAGGAGTTGCTTCTCAAAAAATATATGACTTTATATGGAACGAATTTTGCGATTGGTATATAGAAATTGTAAAATTACGTTTATATGATAAAGAAAATAAAACAAGAAAATCAGCTCAATATGTATTAAATAAAGTATTATGTGATGCATTGAAACTATTACATCCAATAATGCCATTTATAACAGAAAAAATATACACAAAATTATACAATGAAGATGAAAGTATAATGATTTCTAATTGGCCAAAATATGAAGAAAAATACAACTTCAAAGATGAAGAACAAAAAATAGAAAAAATAAAAGAAATAATAATTGGAATAAGAAATATTAGAAATAATATGAATGTACATCCATCTAAAAAATCTAAATTGGTATTTGTAACAGAAGAATATAAAAATGTTATAGAAAATAGCAAAACATTCTTAGAAAAATTAGGGTTTGCAAATGAAATAATAGTACAAAACGATAAAGCTGGAATAGACTCAAATGCTATATCAATATTATTAGATGGAATAGAAACATATATACCATTTGAAGAATTAGTAGATTTAGAGGCAGAAAAACAACGTTTACAAGAAGAAAAACAAAAATTAATATACGAAGTAGAAAGATGCGAAAAAATGCTATCAAATCCAGGATTTGTAAACAAAGCACCAGAAGTAAAAGTAAATGCAGAAAAGGAAAAACTAGAAAAATATAAAGCAATGCTAGAAAATACAGAAGAAAGATTAAAAAAATTATAAAAAT
Organism: uncultured Clostridium sp.; assembly: GCA_905200315.1. Next base: position 1,107 of record CAJKKA010000190.1, on the reverse strand, counting down.
AAACACAAAAACCACCTTTAATTAATAAAATTATTTAGAGGTGATCTTTTTGAGTAAATTACAAAAATGGCAAATAGGTGCAACAGCATTCTGTTTAGTAATAGGAACTCTATTACATTTTACATATGAATTATCTGGTGGAAATACATTTGTAGCAGGATTTAGTGCAGTAAATGAAAGTACATGGGAACATTTAAAGCTAGTATTTTATCCAACATTTATATTTTCAATAATTGAGTACTTTTTTATTGGAAAAAGTACGAATAACTATAGTATAGCAAAAACAATAGCAATAATATTTGAAGTAAGTTTTATAACAATTTTCTTCTATACATATACAGGAATAATTGGAACAAACTATGCATTTTTAGATATATCATCTTTTGTAGTAGCAATAATAGTAGGAGAATATATAGCATATAAAATTATGCTAGAACCACAAATAAAAAATAATGCAATAAAAATATTAGCAATAATAATACCAATACTACTTTTAATAGCTTTTGTAGTTGCAACATATAATCAACCAATGATAAATTTGTTCAAAGATCCAGTAACAGGAGGCTATGGAATTTAAAATATATATTGCTAAAATTCAAAAAATATTGTAAAATAATAAAAAAATTTGGAGGAGAAAAATTGAACGAAATAGAATTACAAAAAGAATATATAAAAAAAGTTGCACAAATAAATAAAGGAAAAAATCTAAAATACTGTATTTTAACAATGGGTTGCCAATTAAATGAGAACGATTCAGAAAAATTATGTGGTATGTTAGAAAATATGGGATATAGTAAAACAGATAAATTTGAAGATTCAAATTTTGCTATATTTAATACATGTTGTGTTAGAGAAAATGCAGAAGATAAATTGTTTGGAAATTTGGGAGAACTAAAAAGAGTAAAGGAAAACAAAAATACAATTATAGCAATAGGTGGATGTATGATGCAGGAAAAGCATATTACAGACAAAATAAAAAAAAGCTATAACTATGTAGATATAATTTTTGGAACACATACATTACATAAATTGCCACAAGATACCTATGAAATTTTAAATAATAGAAGAAAAATAGAAGATGTAATAGATATAGACGGAGAAGTTTAT
>CAJKKA010000189.1 GCA_905200315.1 uncultured Clostridium sp. | reverse complement strand
CATACATTAAATGGTTCAGGTCTTGCTGTAGGTAGAGCATTAGCTGCTATACTTGAAAACTACCAACAAGAAGATGGTTCTGTAGTAGTTCCAGAAGTATTAAGACCTTACATGGGTGTAGATGTAATAACAAAAAAATAATATTGAATTAAAATAATAAATATCAAAAGGAATGTCAAAATACATTTTGTATTAGGCATTCCTTTTTTGATATATAAATTTATAAACACGAACATAACTATAAAAATTATACATATAAAAATAAAAATATAACTTCAAACAAGAACTATAAATAAAAAATACACAATAAATGTTTGACAAAATATGGAAATAAAGTTAGAATTAAAGCATCAATACAAAGGGGGAAAGTCAAATAATGAAAGCATTTTTAACAGTAATAGGTAAAGATAAGGTTGGTATAGTAGCAGCAATATCTGATGAATTATTCAAATTAAATGTCAATATTGTCGATATAACACAAACGATAATGGATGATTTTTTCACAATGGTAGTTATGGTAGATTTAGAAAAAAGCCCTAAGTCTTTTGACGAAATAAAGAAGGCTTTAAAAGAAAGAGGAGAAGCTATAGGTGTAGAAGCTAAGATACAAAGAGAAGAAATTTTTAACAAAATGCATAGAATATAATTCAGGGGGAAATCATGAACGTTAAAAATATACTAGAAACTATCAGCATGATAGAAGAACAAAAATTAGATATTAGAACTATAACAATGGGGATATCTTTACTTGATTGTATCGATTCTGATGGAGAAAAATCAAGAGAAAAAATATATAATAAAATAACTACTTGTGCTAAAGACTTAGTGAAAGTAGGTAGAGAGATTGAAAGTGAATTTGGTATTCCAATAGTAAATAAAAGAGTTTCTGTAACTCCTATATCAATAGTTGCAGGAGCTTGTAATGATAAAGATTATGTTGAGTTTGCAAAAACTCTAGATAAAGCAGCTGAAGAATTAGGAATAGACTTTATAGGTGGATTTTCTGCCTTATGTCAAAAAGGTTATACTAAAGGAGATGAAATATTAATAAAATCAATTCCAGAAGCTTTAGCATGTACTAATAAAGTTTGTGCATCAGTCAATGTTGGATCAACAAGATCTGGGATGAATATGGATGCAATAAAAGAAATGGGACAAATAGTAAAACAAACTGCTGAACTTACAAAAGAACAAAAAGGGTTTGGATGTGCAAAGTTAGTAGTATTTTGTAATGCAGTTGAAGATAATCCATTTATGGCAGGAGCTTTTCATGGAGTTGGTGAAGCTGATACAGTTATAAATGTAGGTGTAAGTGGACCTGGGGTTGTTCAAAGAGCATTAGAAAAAGTTAAAGGTGAACCATTTGACGTTGTAGCAGATACAATAAAAAACACAGCATTCAAAGTAACTAGAATGGGTCAATTAGTGGGACAAGAAGCTTCTAAGAGATTAGGGGTTCCTTTTGGTATAGTAGATTTATCACTAGCACCAACACCTGCTATAGGAGATTCTGTCGCAAATATAATAGAGGAAATGGGTGTTGAAGTAGTAGGAGCATATGGAACAACAGCAGCTTTAGCATTATTAAACGATGCAGTTAAAAAAGGTGGTGTTATGGCTTGTTCTAGAGTAGGTGGACTAAGTGGTGCATTTATACCAGTATCAGAAGATGCAGGTATGATAGATGCAGTTTTAAATGGTTCATTATGTCTAGAAAAACTTGAAGCTATGACAGCTATATGTTCAGTAGGTTTAGATATGATAGCTGTTCCTGGAGATACTACAGCAGAAACTATATCAGCTATGATTGCTGATGAAGCTGCTATAGGTATGATAAATAATAAAACAACAGCAGTTAGAGTCATACCAGCACCAGGATGTAAAGTTGGAGAAATGGTCGAATTTGGCGGATTATTAGGTAGAGCTCCTGTAATGGAAGTAAATAAGTACTCTTCTAAAGATTTTATAGATAGAGGTGGAAAAATACCAGCGCCAATACATTCATTTAAAAATTAAAAAAATATATATACGTTTACTGCAAGATGATTTTGATTAATTGTTTTGCAGTAATTTTTTTGTAGAAAAATCCTAAATAATGTTTATAATTTTAAGAATTTGTTTTAATGAAATTTAAAGGAGAAACAATGAAAAAAAACAAATTATAATATAATCACTTATTTTAGGAGGTGTAAAATTGGCTAAGAAAAAAATAAAAATAAAATTTACAAATATATTTTTGTTAATTATAGTAATATATATTTTGGTACAAATTATACTTTGGACAATTGGATACTTCACAAGAACAATGGTGTTAGATGAAGAAGATATAAACTTACAAGTAAAAGAAAAGGGATTAGTAGTAATGGATGAAACCCTAGTGAAGGCAGAAGATGATGGAATTATAAAATATGATATAGATTCAGATGAAAAGATACAAAATAATAAACTATTATTTACAATTAGTAAGTCAAATGTAAATGAAAAAATAAATGAAAAGATAGAAGTATTAGAAAATGAAATTAAAGATTTAGAGCAAAAAGAAAAAAATAAGAGTTCTAATATAATATTAAATAAAAAAGAAGAGTTAAAAATATTAAAAAACCAAAAACAAACATATTATACAGATTATAAAGCACCTATTTCTGGGGTTGCATTATTTAAATACGATAAAAATTTTAATATAAGTGTTGATCAATTAGACGATATAGATTCTAAAATGTTAGATTCTATAGAAAATAATTTTATTAGCATAGATAAAAAAGACCATAAAGTAAATCAAGATGATGTAGTTCTTAGGTTGATTGATTTAAATCAGGTATATATCTGCATTTTTCAAGATAAGAATAAAGAAATTTTCAAAGAAGGACAAGATGTAAAAGTAGTTGTAAATGATTCAGAAATAGATGCAAAAGTAGAAAAAATATACGATAAAAAAAGTGAAGATGTTGTAG
>CAJKKA010000188.1 GCA_905200315.1 uncultured Clostridium sp. | reverse complement strand
AGTGATGCTATAGGACTTAGCAATATAGAAGATTATAAAAAATATAAAGATATATTAATAAATAATATTAGTATATAAAATAAATTAAAAATAAAAGACAGAAAAATATTTTAATAATTCCTGTCTTTTATTTTTTAATTTGTAAACATAGATTTAATGAGATTTCCCATATATATAGCAGGAAGGCTCAAGAAAAACCAACATATTGATGCCTTTAAGCAAATTTGTCCTAAAAAATTAAACTTTTCTAGAGAATAATCCCAAACATTCATATGAAAAAATATATTTACTATTACACCAGATATTAATTCTATTCCTGTTATTAACAAACAAGAAATAAGCATTTGTAGAACTAAAGGCATTTCAAATGGAAATTCATTTAATGATGATACTAAAATAAAACAAAACCCACCAACTATAAACATAGAAATATGTGAATATCCTCTATATGAAATTTCGATTAAAACATATGTAATCCCGCCAATTATGAATAGGACTAAGTATTCACGCAATATGTTTAAATTTAACAAAATACGACACCACCTAATAAAAAATTTAAAATTGTTCAAAATATAAATCTTAATAATTTATATTTTTTACATAAAAATAAATTTATATCCTTAGAAATATTTGCAAAGATAGTATGGAAAAAAAGTTAAAAATACTTTATTAAAATTATTTAAATAGTAAAGATTGTTAAAATAATGATTATAGACAAGAGAAAATAATAAAATAAAAAATATAATTATTATATAAAAAATAGAATAAATTTATAAAAAATAGAATATAAAACAATACTAGATATTTAAAAAAAATTATATGGTTTAAATTTAAAATAACACTTTATAGAAAAATAAACAAAATATGGAAATAAATATGTTGACATTTTGTGTAGCAAAATAATATAATTAATTTGACAGAAGAAAATGACAAAAAATGTTAAAAAAGTATCATAAAAGATATAAATTATATATTACTATTATTTAAATTTTTAAAAATCAACTTTACAATTCAAATAAAAGCTTGATGATAATATTTTTATGGGTGGAATGTATACAGCATACATTATGAAAAATTTAATATAAAGAAATGGAGTGAAATTAGAATGTCAACTTGTAAATGCAAGAATAATCAAACTGATAATCTAAAAGAATTAGATGAAATTTTAGAAACTTACGGTAAAAAGAAAGGATATCTAATAACTATTTTACAAAAAGCTCAAGATGCCTATGGCTATATATCAATAGATATTATGAATAGAATATCAGAGTTCACAGGTATTAAAGTAGCCAAGATATATGGAGTTGCAACATTTTATGCTCAATTTAGATTACAACCTATAGGAAAATATTTAATTATGCTTTGTCAAGGAACTGCGTGTCATGTTAACGGTTCAGAAATGATATCTCAAGTAATAAGCGAACAATTAAATATAAAAGATGGTGAAACAACAGAAGATGGTTTATTTACTTTAAATCAAGTTTCATGTCTAGGATGTTGCTCACTGGCTCCTGTTATGATGATTAAAACTGAAGATAGCGATGAAACATATGGTAACTTAACTAAAGATTCAGTTATAGAAATTTTAAATCAAATAAAAGAAAAAGAAGAAAAAGCTAAAGGGGAAATAGCTTAAGTTTAAAAAGGGTCAAAAGGAGAAATATCGATGAAGATAGTAGTAGGTCAAGGTAGCTGCGGGATAGCGACAGGTGCAAAAAAAGTAGCTAACAGATTTGAAGAAATATTAGGGGAAAAAAATATAGATATAAATGTAGATATTACAGGATGTATAGGTACATGCTTTTTAGAGCCAATAGTGGATATATACGAAGATGGAAAAGATGAACCAACAAGATATGTAAAAGTTAAACCAGATGATGTAGCTGAAATAGTTGAAAGTCATATTGAAGGTGGCAAAGTAGTAGAAAATAAAGAAATTTCTGAAGAAAATAAAAAGCTTATGAAAAAGCAAAAAAGGATAGTTCTTAGAAATTGTGGTTCTATAAATCCAGAAGAAATAGATGAATATATATCTAGAGATGGATATAAAGCAACTGAAAAAGTTTTAACTACTATGACTGATGAAGAAGTTATAGATGTTATAAAAGTATCTGGACTTCGTGGACGTGGTGGAGCAGGTTTCCCAACTTGGTTTAAATGGAATGCTGCAAGACAAAATAAAGCAGATCAAAAATATATCGTCTGTAATGCAGATGAAGGGGATCCAGGAGCATTTATGGATAGAGCCGTTCTTGAAGGCGACCCACATTCATTGCTAGAAGGTATGATAATTGGTGGATATGCAATGGGCGCAACTGAAGGTGTAATTTACGTTCGTGCTGAATATCCACTTGCAATAAAAAGATTAGAAATAGCTATAGCTCAAGCAAAAGAGAGAGGTTATTTAGGAAAAAATATATTCGGCAGTGGATTTGATTTTGATATAAGAATAAAAGAAGGTGCAGGAGCTTTCGTATGTGGTGAAGAAACAGCGCTTATAGCTTCACTAGAAGGTGAAAGAGGTATGCCAAGACTTAAACCACCATTCCCTGCACAAAAAGGATATTGGCAAAAACCAACTAATATAAATAATGTTGAAACTTATGCTAACGTAGCATGGATAATGCTAAATGGTGGAGAGACTTTTGGTTCTATGGGAACAAAAACAAGCAATGGGACAAAAGTGTTTGCACTAGCTGGAAAAATTAAAAAAGGTGGACTTGTAGAAGTTCCAATGGGAATTTCTTTAAGAGAAGTAATATATGATATCGGTGGTGGTATCAAAGAGGATAAAGAATTTAAGGCTGTTCAAATGGGTGGACCATCAGGTGGATGTATACCAGCAAGCTTAATCGATACACCAGTAGATTATGAAAATATCAACAAGACAGGAGCTATAGTAGGTTCTGGTGGTATGATAGTTATGGATGAGACTACTTGTATGGTTGATATGGCTCGATATTTCTTAGATTTCACAAGAAAAGAATCTTGCGGTAAATGTAACTATTGCAGAATAGGTACAAAAAGAATGCTTGAAATCTTAGAGA
>CAJKKA010000187.1 GCA_905200315.1 uncultured Clostridium sp. | reverse complement strand
AATTAAAAATTCCTGCATCTTTATTTTACCATATTTTACATAATATTTCAAATATAGAAATATATCTGATTATTACATAAATGTTTATATTTTTTATCTATGTTATTTATCTCTTTACCACTTTATTAAATGATATTTTTATTTAAGGTATTGTTATTTTCTTGACTTACCGAGCATACAATGATATTATTTCTTTAGTTTTATATTAAAATGGTATCTTATATTTTAGATATCAATGTTGCACTTTGAAAACTATTTTTAGAAAGGAAGGTAAAATTTTATGCGGATATGGAGATTTGTAATTACAGGTGGACCATGTGCAGGTAAAACAACATGTTTAAGTATTCTTGAACAGTCTTTAACGCAAAAAGGCTTTAAAGTTATTGTTGTTTCAGAAACTGCAACGGAACTTATTAACTCAGGCATAACTCCTTGGGAATTAAATTCAGAAACATTTCAATCTCTATTAATAGACCTGTCTATTAATAAGGAGGATACTGCATGTACAGCTGCATTTTCCTTTAAAAAGGATGTTGTTATTCTTTTTGATAGGGGGCTCTTAGACTGTAAAGCTTATGTTTCGCAAGACGCTTTTAATGAAATATTGCGTCAGCGAAATACAACTGAAAATGAAATATTAAATTCCTATGATGGTGTTTTTCATTTAGTTACTGCTGCCAAAGGTGCTGAAGAGTTTTATACTTTAGCTAACAATACAGCTAGAAAAGAAACTCCTGAGCAAGCTATCGAATTAGATGACAAAACTCAATCCGCTTGGATTGGTCATCCTAATTTTAGAGTGATTGATAATTCTACCGATTTTAAAAATAAAATTGATAGATTACTAAACGAAGTCTATTCAATAATTGGATTACCAATTGCTACACACGTGCAGAAGAAGTTTCTTATTAAAAAACCTACAGAAAAAGTTTTCTCTTCAATACGTGGTTTGCATAAAGTTGAAATTTTGCAAACTTATCTTCATTCTAAAGATGAACGTGTTGAAAGACGTATTCGTCAAATAGGTTCTGATGGCAATTATACTTTTTACTATACAGAAAAAAAGGAACTGTCAAACTCAAGGATATCAAAAAATGAAAGAAAAATATCTCACCAAGAATATATTTCTTTATTGATGAATGGCGAGAAAAGTATTCGAAAAACAAGATATTATTTTTTATCTAAAAATCAATACTTTTATCTTGACATCTATTCCGATTGGAAAGATAAGGCTATTCTAGAAATAGATTTAACATACGAAAATAAGTCTGTTTTTATTCCACATTGGATTGATGTTATCCAAGATGTAACTGATATACCGAATTTCAAAAATAGAAATCTAGCACACTAAAATAAAATTATTTCAAAGTTCAAAAAAAGAGATTGAATTAGTTCAATCTCTTTTTTCTTATATTTCTTTTTCATGTTCATGTTGTATTTGTTTTAATTTGTTTAATTCTTTATTTATATCTTCTTCAAAAATAATATCTTTTGCTAAATTAACATACCAATCTATATTAATTAATAAATTGTTTTATTCTGTTTTTTATATTCTTCAAATAGTTCAATACATTCATCTCTATTAATTTGTTTTAAATTAATTAAATTTTTATTTTTTCCTTCCAAGTAGTCATAAATAATATCATCTCTAAAACCTATTTCTCCTGCATCTTTTTTTGTACATGCATAGTAAACTTCTTTTATGTTAGCCCAAATTATTGCAGATAGGCACATTGGACATGGCTCGCATGACGTATATAATATGTAATTTGATAAATCATAGGTTTCTAATTTTTCACAAGCTTTTCTTATTGCAGTAACTTCTGCATGAGCTGTTGGATCATTGTTTTTTAGAACCATATTGTGTCCTTGAGATATTATATTTCCCTCTTTATCTGTTATAACTGCCCCAAATGGTCCTCCTTCATTTGATGTATATCCATTGTATGCTTCTTCCTTTGACATTTTCATATATTTATTCATATTTAATCCTTCTTTCTATCTTATAAAAAAGTAACCTATGTGTTTATATTCATTTAACATTAATTTAATTTTTCTTCAATAAGTTTAGCAAGTTCATTAGCTCTTTTAGTTATTTCATTTATGTTTTCTCCTTCTATCATTACCCTAACTAAAGGTTCTGTTCCAGAAGGTCTTATTAATGTTCTTCCATTTCCACTAAATTCTTTTTCTATTGATTCAATTTTTTGCTTTATTTCTTTATCATCTTTATACATATCTTTTTTGCTTGAATCAACTTTTGCATTTACTAAAACTTGTGGAAATATTTTTACTATATTGCATACCTCAGAAGCGGTTTTATTTTCTTCTAATATAATTTTTATTAGCATTAAAGAAGTTAATATTCCATCTCCTGTAGGATTATAGTCTAATAAAATAACATGACCAGATTGTTCTCCGCCAATATTGTACCCATCTTTTAACATTTGTTCAAGAACATATCTATCTCCAACATTCGTTTGAATGAATTTAATATTATTTTTTTCTGCATATTTATTTAATCCTAAATTGCTCATAACAGTTGCAACAAGTGTGTTTTTATTAAGTGTTCCATTTTTCTTCATATAATTTGATATTACAGCTAGTATTTTATCTCCATCTATAATATTTCCATTTTCATCAACTGCTAAACATCTGTCGCCATCTCCATCGTATGCAATTCCTAAATTAAATTTTCCTTTTACTACTTCTTCTTGAAGCATTTCAAGATGTGTTGAGCCACAATTTTTGTTTATATTTATTCCATCTGGCTTATTGTTTATAATTTTATGTTCAATTCCTAAACTTGTAAATACCTTTTCTGCAACCTTGTATGTTGCTCCATTTGCAGTATCTATTAATACTTTGAAACCTTCTCTGTTATTGTTTTCTATATCTTCGTCAAAATTTTTTCTAAAGAAATACACATATTCATCTATTAAATCTTCTCTAATTTCTGAAACTCCAATTTTTTCATTTTTAGCAGTAAGTTCCTCTAATTTTCCAGATTCCATTACTTCTTCTATTTCTTCTTCAAGACTATCTGGAATTTTCATTCCT
>CAJKKA010000186.1 GCA_905200315.1 uncultured Clostridium sp. | reverse complement strand
ATTTAAACCACTAACATCTCCCTTTTTAATTTTCTTCAACTCATCTTTTCTATTCAAAAAGAAAATTATTCTATTAATTTCTTCTAGTTTTTTTCTAGAAAGCCTAATATCATTATCAATTACAAATCCATTCAAAGAAATATATTCTTTTGCTCTCTTAGTTTTTAAATAATTAATCTGAAATCCTCTACTACCAACAATCTTTTCTATCCCCTTATAAAAAGTTTTTTTCAGAAGGATACTGTTATACCCAGAAAATAACAAATCATCTGCATATCTTGTATATATTATATCATATTTTCTACAATACTTTTGTATTCTAATATCTAGTTCTCTAAATACAATATTGCTTATTATAGGAGAAGTTATCGCTCCCTGTATAAGTATATTATTATATGTAAGAATTTCAAATATCATCTTTATTAATTCATCTCGATTCACTATTTTTTCATCAACATAATACAATAAACAATCAGTAACCATCTTTTTTGATATAGACCCAAAGAAATTCTTTAAATCTAATCTCAAATATTGATTTCTTTTATAAAAATCCTTATGTGGCTCCATGAAATCATAATAACTACTTCCTTTTACAAATCCACATGTTCTGTCCGAAACCTTAATATTTTTCAAAAAATTATCAACCATTCTTTTTTGTATTCTGTAAAGGTCACATCTTTTATTTATACAATAAATTTGTCTATATCCATTTTTCTTTGGCACATCTATGGGATTCCCATAATAGTTTTCTTTATTGTCTAACAACAATTTCAATTTATCTTTATCATACTTTATTATAATATCATAAAATTGTTTTTCACTTTCAATTTTCCAAATCTTCATTCTAAAAACTCTCCTATATGCAAAAAGGCTCCTTATAGGAGCCTAAATGAGTACTTCTCATATCTCGCGTAGCGATTTTGCCCATTCTTTGTATCTTTCTCTTTTAAGGGGCAACTCAATTGCCACACTAACTCCTTGGTTTTTTGCTATTCCCAAAATTTTTTTTACAATTTTGTTGCAACTTCTCAAGGCCACAATAATTTGCATAATTATTGCTGCATTATGTACATGCACTTTAGTTACTACTCATTAACATTATTGTAACATATCTATAGTTTGACGTAAAACAAAATTTAGTTCTTTAAAATCTTTTTTAAATTTATCATATTTTTTCTTTTCATCATCTATAGTATCTATGTAATTTTGAAAATAAAATTCTATGAATTCTTGAATCCATCCTCCTGTTTTTTTACCAATTATATTACTTATTTTTTTCACATTTTGCTTTACTGTTGAATCTACTTGTACCCCATTTTCTGTAATATTTTTTAATATATCCAACTTTCCATTTACGCAACATCTTATAATTGTTACTCTATATTTTTTATTCGTGACATCTTCTCGTGTCAAAATATCTTCTAATTCATTATTAAATTCGTCAGTAATCTTTGTTTTCAACCACTCAATAGCTATTTCTACATTATCTTCATTTACAATTGCACCTTCAATAGTTGTTCTTATAGGTAAAGTTCTATAATGCATACAATAATCCCTTACCTCTACTATTAGCTTTTCAAAAAATCTATCATCAATATACAAATGATTTGAGTCTTGCACATATTGCGCCGAATCAAGCATTTTATTGATGCGTAGTTGTTGATGATATGTCTTTTTCTTTCTTTCTCCTTTTCCATAAAACAAAAATTTTTGTTTACGTTTCACTTCTTTATTGTATAATGGATTAATAAGTTTATCAGAATTCACCTTGAATTTCTTTGATTGATATGAATACTTCAGTATCTTATCCATATCAACTAATACTAAATATGACACACTAAAATTCATCTGTGTAGGATATATTAAATCCAAACTTGAATTATCTGAATCATAATTAACAATATTTATTTTTTTCATTTCAGGATAGATTTTTAATAATCTCCTATTGCAAAATAATTGTCGTTCACTCTTTCCTTCAACAAACAAAAGTGCATTAGAAAAATAACATCCAGTTTCTAAATCATTAACTAGATATTTTTGATTATCTTCTATAATATCTTTCATCTTTTCAAAATGTGAATAATCATCCTTGTAAAATATCCTCCAAATACTTATCGAAATATCATTTTTTATAATTTCACCAACCAAATGTGGTGAGTGTGTTGAAAGAACCATATTAACATTTTTATCTATATTTTCTTGTATGCAACCAGCCAACTCTTCTATGTAACTAGAATGCAATCCAATCTCAGGTTCATCAATTATCAATAAAGGATTTTTCCATCCAGTATTAGATAATTTAGCTATTAACTTTATTATTAATTTAATATATTTCAATGAATTTAATCCATCAGAATAATATGCCAATTCATTTTCATTGTTTAAAAAACTCTCCCCACCAAGTCTTAATTTTAACAACTCCATATATTGCTCATGAAAACTTGATTCGTCAATTTTTATTTCCTCTTGTTCAAATATATCATTTATTACCTTTATTGTTTTTTCATATTTTTCTCCATATGCCTCCGACATAAGCCCATCAATTGATTCCGTTATTTCTTTTTTATCAATTTTTAACTTTCCAATAGATATATCTGAAATACCCTTCCATATCTCTGTCCAATTTTGTAGCGATACAAATCTAGTATCTATGAAGAATATTGGAAACAACTTGTGTATCATTCTCCTCCTCTTTAAGTCCATTTCTTGCGGATACCATTTTATTGTTCCCTCTTTATATTGAACCATTTTTAATCTAATCTTACCATCTACAAAATATTCAACTAAATCTAATAGTTGTTCATCATAATACGGATTAGAATTTTTTATTGCAAGTTGAGAAAAATCATATTCTAACTCAATTTCCGCAGATTGTAAGTATTTATTATTTGTGTCTATTATTTTCTGCTTACCATTTTCGTTAATCAGCATCTTGTAAAAATAATCGATTGCATCTAGTAAATTAGACTTACCTGATCCATTTATACCTATAAAACATTGTAAGTCATATCTCTTTCTTTCCAAATTAATCGATACTCTTTTAATAGATTTATAATTTCTTATATTTATCCTTGTCACTCCCATATCTCACCGCTGTCTACAGCGATTGTACCTCCATGCATCTCTACAAACGCCTTTAC
>CAJKKA010000185.1 GCA_905200315.1 uncultured Clostridium sp. | reverse complement strand
ATAGAATTTTTAGAAGAAGTAAGAAATTATAGTGGATTAGATGTAGCAGTTTACACATATACTAATTTTGCACAATATAATTTATATGAAGGTCTTGGACTTTCTGAATATCCTTTATGGATAGCGCAATTATCAGAAGAGGGACCATCACCAAATCCTATTTGGGGAAATAAATACGTTGCATGGCAATATTCAGATACAGGCAGAGTAAGAGGAATAAATGCAAGTACAGACTTAGACTTAATTTATGATGGAATGTTTTTAGATGATAGAGAAGATATTCCAAAAGATCAAAAACAACCACAACGAATTCCAGGAACAAGACAAGAACCATCTACACAAAGTGGAGTTATATATTACACAGTTCAAGAAGGGGATACACTCACTTCAATAGCTCAAAAATATGATACTACAGTTCATGAGATTGCAGTGACAAATTCTATAGCAAATCCAAATTTGATATATGTAGGAGAAGTATTAAAAATATATCCAGGAAATAGAAGTATAATAAATAGAAAAAAAGTATTTACTACAACTTATATAGTACAAAGTGGAGATACATTGACATCGATTGCAATTAGATTCGATACTACAGTTCAAGCAATAGCAGAATTAAACGATTTACAAAATCCAAACCTAATATATGTAGGTGAAATATTAAAAATACCTACAAATTCAAGAGGCAATTTAGCAGCGCCATCAAGCAGACATTATATAAGAACTTATATAGTACAAAGTGGAGATACATTAACTTTAATAGCAAAAAAATTTAATACTACAGTAGAGAGAATAGCACTTTTAAATAATATAATAAATCCAAATTTAATATATCCAGGTCAAATTTTAAAAATAGAAACATCAATAAATTCAGATACAAGAGGATATAATTTCAATACTATGTATACAGTTCGAAAAGGAGATACTTTATTAGGAATATCAAGAAAACTAGATGTTGATTATAAAGAGTTAATTCAAAAAAATGATATAACAAATCCAAACTTGATTTATCCAGGAGAGGTTTTAAAGATATAAAAGGTTAAAAGAGATAATTTTTATAAGTTGTAGAAATTTATCCTCATTTTAAATTTATAAAAAAAGGGAGCATTTTTAGTGTGCTCCTATTTTCATTTATATTCTTTATATTTAACTTTAGAATAAATTTTTTCTCCATCTGAATAAAACTGCATACTTCCGTTTTGATCGGTTCTAAAAATTTTCGCATCTACCGATTCTAAGTTATCTAAAGTTGATTTATGGGGATGCCCATAACTATTTTTATATCCACACGAAATTACAGCAATATCAGGTGTAGTTTCTTCTAAAAAAGTTAAAGAGCTAGCTGTGTAACTTCCATGATGGGCTACTTTTAGGAAATCGATGTCTTCCAAATCATACGAATTAATCATATCCATTTCATTACTTTCTTCACAATCTCCAGTAAACAAAAAGTTATTGTTTTTATACGAAATATTTAGTACAATGGAATTTGAATTATTATTATCTGTTATATAACTTGGACTTAATACATATATATTTGTGGAATCGTCTAGGTTGAAAGAATCGTCTTTTGACAGATAATTTACTTTTAAATTTTTTTTATTACAAGAATCAATTAAGTTGATGTAGCATTCACTGTCAGTGGTTTGATTAGGCATATAAATTTTTTCTACATCAAAATTATCAATTATATAGTCTAAGCTGCCAATATGGTCACTGTCAGGGTGTGTAGCTATAACTACATCTAAATTTTTTACTTTTTTATTTTTTAAATATGATTTTATGATTTTAGCACTATCTTCATCACCACCATCGATTAACATATTTTTGTTAGAAGGTGTTGTAATTAAAATAGAGTCAGCTTGGCCGACATCTATTACATGGATGCAAAAATCTTTATTTTTGTCACAACCAGTTAAAAGTGCTATTATAATAATTGAAAAAATTAATAATTTTTTATTCAAGTTACAATCACTCCATTAAAATACATGTTTATTAGATATTATCTTGGGTAAAATAGAATATTGAAATAAATATAATAATAGTTTTGACATTGAAATAAAAAAGAATACAATAAATGTAAAAATTTTCTTTGAAAATATTTAAATAAATCAATTAATAAAGAAAATTTATTGTGTAATATAAATGCACTTAATTAGGTATAGTGCAGGAAAATCAATCTAGAATACAAAAAATAGAGATTTTCTTTAATTATAGGAGGAATTTATGTTAATAACAGAAGAAAGAGAAAGTATTAATCTTTTTGAACAAATAATACAACAAGGAAAAAATAGTTTAAAGCCTCAATTTAAGGAAATAACTATAGAAGATAGAGAAATATTAAATCCATACTTTGATTTAGTAGATTATGAAGCATGTGAATACAACTTCAATACACTTTATATGTGGCAACATGCATATAAAACTGCATACCATATAGGAGATAATTTTGCAGTTTTAGTTGGAGAATATGAAGGAGAAGTATTCTCTATATTACCTCTTGCTAAAAAAGAAGATTTACCAAAAGTTATAGATTTTGTATTAGATTACTTTAAAGAAATAGAAGAAAAACTTTACTTTAGAGGAATAACTGAAGAAGTTGTAGATTATCTAAAAGAACAATATGGTGATAGATTTGAATATGCAGCCGAAAGAGACATATTCGATTATGTTTATGATGGAGAAATATTAAGAACATTAAAAGGAAGAAAAAATAGCAAAAAGAGAAATCATATAAACTATTTCTTAAGTGAATATGAAGGAAGATTTGAATATAGACTTCTTGGAAAAGCTGATTTTGATGACTGCAGACAATTATTAGATGATTGGACAGTAAATAAAGAAGAAAATAACAATATTGAAGAAGGCGTAGATGACGAAAGATTAGGTATCGAAAAATTATTCGCTCATTACGATGAAGTATGCGATAGATTAAAAATAGCTGGAATTTATATAGATGGAAAATTAGAAGCATTTACTATGGGAGAATTATTAAACGACAATATGGCATTAATCCACATAGAAAAAGCTAATCCAGAAATAAGAGGATTATATCCTTATATAAATCAACAATTTTTAGTTCATGAATTCCCAGATGTAGAATTTGTAAACAGAGAAGAAGATATGGGAATAGAAGGACTTAGAA
>CAJKKA010000184.1 GCA_905200315.1 uncultured Clostridium sp. | reverse complement strand
TTTTTAGTATAACTTTTTTTCACTTAAAAGTCTACTTTTTGGGGTATAGTTCAATTTTGCGGGCGGACAGAAGCGTCCGCCCCTACAGCGTTTAATTTAATTTGTGTTAATGTTTCAATTGAATATTTATTTCTTATTTTGGTACCACAATTTGAGACATTTTTAAAAATGTCTCTTGCATATTTTATATTTTTGTTTTTATTTAAAACACCTGTGTGTATGTATGTGTGTACAGTTTCAACGTTTTTAGCGATTTTTATCAATTTTTATCTTCCTCTCTTTTGTTTTTGCTCACAGCATGCTGTGACCTTATATTTTATTTTTCATTTGTATTTTACTTTAAATATTTTTTTATTGCAATAGCTTTTTATTTCCTTTGTTTAACTGCTTCATATATTACAATTCCTGCTGAAACTGAAGCATTTAATGATGTTACTTTTCCTTTCATTGGTATTTTTACTAAAAAGTCACAATTTTCTTTTACTAGTCTACTCATTCCAAAACCTTCGCTTCCAATTACTATTGCAAGTGGACCTTTTAAATCTTGATTGTAGTAGTATGTATCTGTGTCCATATCTGTTCCACATATCCATACTCCATTTTCTTTTAAGTAATTTATTGTTTCATTTAAATTATTTACTCTTGCAATTTTCATATGTTCTACTGCCCCTGCTGAGGTTTTGTTTACAGTGCTATTTACAGATGCAGCTCTTCTTTTGGGTATTATTACTCCATTGCATCCTGCTGTTTCAGCAGTACGTATTATTGAACCTAAATTATGTGGGTCTTCTATTCCGTCTAATATTAAAATAAAAGGATCCTCGTTTTTGCTTTTTGCATCTTCTAAAATATCTTCTACCTCGCAATATTCAAATGGAGGTACAATAGCTATAACTCCTTGACAATTTTCTGTTTGTGCCATTTCTTCTAATTGTTTTCTTTCTTTTTCTACAATTACTACTCTATTTTCTTTTGCCATTGCTATTATTTTGTTTATAGAACCATGCTTTTCACCTTTTGCAATAAATATTTTATTAATATCTTTTCCAGATTCTAAAAGTTCTATAACAGAGTTTCTTCCTTCTACTTGATCATCATAAGTCTTTTCTTCTTTATAATTTGATTTTTTAAATTGATTATTTTTCATTACAAATTCCCTTTCTTATTCTTCATCTAATTTTAAAACAGATAAAAATGCTTCTTGCGGTATTTCTACATTTCCTATTTGACGCATTTTCTTTTTACCTTTTTTCTGTTTTTCGAGTAATTTTTTCTTTCTTGTTATGTCTCCACCATAACATTTTGCAAGTACATCTTTTCTCATTGCTGAAATTGTTTCTCTTGCAATTATTTGTCCACCAATAACTGCTTGCAATGGAATACTAAATAATTGTCTTGGAATTACTGTTTTTAATTTTTCTATCATTTTCTTTCCACGAGCATAACTATTGCTTCTATGAACCATAAATGATAGAGCATCTACACTTTCTCCATTTACATGAATATCCAGTTTTACTAAGTCTGACCTTCTATATTCTTTAAATTCATAATCAAATGAAGCGTATCCTTTTGTTTTTGATTTTAAATTATCAAAAAAGTCGTAAATTATTTCATTTAATGGCATTTCATAGGTTATTGTAACTCTAGATTCATCTAAATATTCCATACCAATATATATTCCACGCCTATTTTGGCATATTTCCATTATGTTTCCTACATACTCTTTTGGAGTTAAAATTTCTGCCGTTACAAAAGGTTCTTCTATATATAATATTTTTTGTGTTTCTGGCAAATCTGCTGGATTATATAATTCTATTACCTCTCCATCTGTTTTATAAACCTTATAAATAACCGATGGAGATGTTGTAATTAGGCTTAAATCAAATTCCCTATCTAATCTTTCTTCTATAATCTCTAAATGTAAAAGTCCTAAAAATCCACATCTAAACCCATACCCTAAAGCAGATGATGTTTCCTGTTCAAATTCTAATGCTGCATCATTTAATTGTAATTTTTCTAAAGCGACTTTTAAATTTTCATAATCGCTACCATCAACAGGATATAATCCACAATATACCATAGGATTAACTTTTTTATATCCTGGTAAAGGCTCTTTTGCAGGTCTGTTTTTTAGAGTAATTGTATCTCCAACATGAATATCTGATAATGTTTTTATACTTGCTGCTATATATCCAACTTCTCCTGCTTTTAGTTCGTTTGCAGGCAAATATTCACCTGGTTCGAAATAGCCAACTTCTGTAACTGTAAATATTTTGTTTGTTGCCATAAGCAAAATTTCATCGCCAACTTTAACTGTTCCATCTTTAACTCTAACATAACTTACAGCACCTTTATAATTATCATAAAAAGAATCGAAAATTAAACACTTAAGTTCAGCATTTTCATCTCCAGAAGGTGCTGGTATATCTGTAACAATTCTTTCTAAAACTTCATCTACATTTAACCCAGATTTAGCAGAAATGCAAGGAGCATCTTCGGCTGGAATACCTATAATATCTTCAATTTCCTTTTTAACTTCATCTGGTCTAGCATTTGGAAGGTCAATTTTATTTATAACAGGTAAAATTTCCAAATTATTATCAATAGCCAGATACACATTAGCCAAAGTTTGAGCCTCAACTCCTTGGCTACTATCTACAACAAGAACAGCACCATCACAAGCAGCCAAACTACGAGAAACCTCATAATTAAAATCAACATGTCCAGGTGTATCTATTAAATTCAAAATATACTCATTACCATCCTTAGCCTTGTATAACATTCTAACAGCTTGAGACTTAATAGTAATACCACGTTCACGCTCAATATCCATATTATCTAAAACTTGAGACTCCATCTCTCTTTTAGAAAGCACCCCAGTCATCTCAATCAATCTATCCGCCAAAGTAGACTTACCATGATCAATATGAGCAATAATACTAAAATTCCTAATAAACTCTTGTCTATTCTCCATAAAAAACTCCTTTTGTTCTTTTTGGGACTGTCCCAAAGTTACATTTTTTGTAACTTCTGGGACACCCTTTATATTTTTTTCATATATTTTATTTGCATTTTATCTTGTTCTTTTTGCACTTCATATTTATATACTTTAATATATTTTTTGTGTTCAACATTATATTTTAGTCCCTTTTCTTTTAATTT
>CAJKKA010000183.1 GCA_905200315.1 uncultured Clostridium sp. | reverse complement strand
ATCATTAGAGTATTATGAAGTAGACGAAGGAGAAATACATAATGAAAAAAACAGAAAAAAGAATAGTATTGGCAAATGCTATGTCAAGTATAGCAAAATTTTCAATAAGAGAAGCAGCTAATAGCAGATGTGCATTTGTTTTTCATCAACCTAAACAACCATGTGAATTAAAAAAATATAGAAAATTTTAGATATGTACACTATTGCTGAAAAGTTAACAGATTATGTTATTCAGAACGGTAACATAAAGGACGAGGAACGAAGTATATATGTATATGGTTTTCAAGTTGCTTTGGAGCAGACTGTATGTTATGTAATTTGTTTTTTGGGAACATTATTTTTAAAGGCAATACCAGAAGGTATTATATTTTTTATTGTATTTGTACCATTACGGTCATATGCTGGTGGATTGCATTTAAATAGATATTGGTCATGCCTTTTGCTATCGTGTATAACATTTTTTAGTATCATAACATTAAGTAAATATCTATGGTTTCCAGCTTATTTGGAAATGATATGCTTAATATTTTTGGAAATAGTAATCTTAAAATTATATCCAGTTGAAAATATAAATAGGAATGTGGATATATATGAAAATGAGCAATTCAAAAAAAGGTTAAAAATTTTTTTGATGATAAATATTATTATAGGAATAGTTTTTGCTATCACAAAAAAATATATATACTTGAATACGGTATTTTATACAATATGGTTGATAATTATTACTATGGTAATTGGAAAGTATAAAAATGTTTTAAAGGCATTGTAAAAGTTAGATTTATGAGATATGGGTTTGGTATAAAATGCTTAATACATGGGGATTATTATGAAGAGTTGTGACAAATTAATGTGTTCCAATATTCTTGAGCATATTACATACAATGATATGACATTGTTTGATGGTATATCAAATAATTTAAGATTTTTTGAATATGCAAATCAAAAAATTTATTTTCCAGATGGAAGAGGATATATTGATTTTACAGAGTTGCTTCGTAAAATGGAAATTTCATATGAATTTTTAAATGTAAAACAACTTAGTGGTGAAACTGACATCAGAGATGTTTTAGTGCTTCTACCAAAAGAATTATTAGATTCTATAGATATTATAAAACCTAAAGCAACAGGAATTTATATTGTTTATTCTGCTTTTGCGGTAAAAAAAATAACAAAAGATAGCATTACACTTGGAATAAGTGATTATAAATTCAAATATGAGAAAACATTGCGGTTATCACAACTGGAAAAATTAGTGGAACTACCATCAAAGCCATTATCTTACGTGGTAAAAATTATTAAAATTGATAAAAGCAAAAAACTTGATAGGAAATTGCAACTTAAGTCATTAAAGAGAAATCTGATTGATTTTTCTATAGACAGAACAGAAGAGAATGAAGGAACTATATGCATAAAAGGAGCACAGTTTTACGATGAAATGTCTGAAGTCTTAAAAGGATTCAGTCTTGATAAAATTAAAAAAGAAAATAAGATTAAATTTTTTATATTTGCAGGTGCACTTAATGCTGGTGGAGAGGCGTTTTATAGGTATGATTTCTTGCAAAGTTTATTATCAAAAGGTATTGAGGGAAAACGAAGGGAAATAGATTATGCTATTGACAGACTGAAAGCAGCAATAAAAATGTGGTATGAATTAGCTAGAAAACTTAGATTTGTTCAAAAAAGTGAAGATACTAAGATTGATGAAATTTTTATGGTGAATTTACTAGATGAAATAAAAAAATCAGAGTTAGAGGCAATAAATATACTCTTACAAAATTATGAGATTTTGGAGGAAATACTATGTTGTGGAAAATAAAGGATGAGATTTGGTTTGATAGTGAGAAATTATTTATTATTAAAGGGAAAGAAAATTATTTGAACTATATTTCAAAATATAAAGAATATTCAGAGATAAGTACAAAGAGCATGAGAAACAAATATCCAACAATAGTTTTTCTTTCAACAACTACCTGTAATTTAAGTTGTAAATATTGTTTTGCGGATTCTGGAACGTATGGGGCGAATTCGGATACACGATTTTTTGGAGTGGATGAATATATATATGTATATGAGTCCGCTTTAAAACAATATGGTGGTGTTAATGCAATTAGTTTTTTTGGTGGAGAACCAATGTTAAATTTAAATGAAATAGAAAAGTTTGTGATTTATTTACATGAACATTATAAAAAAATCCCAATTATGGCTATTTCAAGCAATGGAACAATAATGAACGATCATATAAAAGAATTTTTAGAAAAATATAAAATTCATTTTGGAACAAGTTTGGACGGACCAAAACAATATAATGATTTGAATAGGGTTAGCAGTGTGATTGACAGTGTATATGATACTGTTGAAAACACGTTACTTAGTATAAAGGATTTACGTATTAAAAAAGGTCTTCAGATGACCATAAGTAAGGAGCATGTCATAAATTACAAACGTGGAGAAATTGTTTCGTGGATAAAAGATCTTGAGCGATTAGGAGTAGATACCTTTGAGTTAGTACCGGTTACGAGCGATAATGCAGATTATAAAATTGATTTAAAGGACGATTTGATACATAAAAATTTTATTCAATTATGTAATGATTATGCGGATTATTGTTTAAGTATGTTAATAAAAAATGAGCAACCGAAAGCTGTTTCAAAAATATTTATAAGTTTGATTTTACATATAATAAAACGGGTTTACCAAGAAGATTGCAGTGCAGGTTTTTCATTTTGCGTTTCTCCTGACTTATTTGGATATCCATGTCATGTTTGTGCAAGTGATAAAAAATTCGGTATAAAATTTGACGAGAATTTCAAATCAGAAGTACAAAAAAATTTGAATTTTCAGAATGTAAAAAATGTAGAGAAGAAAAAAATATCTGAATGTAATAGTTGTATGGCTAAAAACGTGTGTTCATATGTATGCAAGGGGCTGAGTGCTAACAATAATTATAATTTGCCAGAGGAAAGGTGCTTAATGATGGAGATATTTTTGAAAAAGGTAATTATTTTTTTGGCAGAATCTTATCAATTACATCGTAAAGCTATTAAAAACAATATAATTACGTTAAACTGCGGTGGTATTAATGTATAAATTGAAAGATGGATTTTCTTGTGTTCGAAATAAAACATTAACAGGAGAAAAAATTATAGTTGGAATAAAAGATACCAATTCTTATATTTTAATAAAAAAAGATTAT
>CAJKKA010000182.1 GCA_905200315.1 uncultured Clostridium sp. | reverse complement strand
GAAAGGCAGTATATAAGGATATATGCTTTCCAGTGACAAAAGAGTTTAGGGAAAAGTTGTATGGGGAGGTGATTGAAAGTTATTATACTGCAGTGGATTTAATGGTATTGAAAGAAGATGATTTTACGATGCTAGAAGGTACAGATTTACCTATAATGAAGCAGGAAAAAAGGTAAGATAAATAATTATAAATTATAGCAAAATAGATATTCACTACTGTTAGGTGTGAATATTTATTCTGCACAAAAATAAAGGGACGAAAAGCTCAGGGTTTTGTCTCAAAATACAGCTTAATATAGTTATAATATTTTTATGTGGTGTGATGGGTACTATTTATTTCAAAAAATTATTTACTTTTTGTATGCGTGATGGAAATTTTTGATTAATCGCAGATGGATGTGGCAGGAGTTTGTTTATTTGTTACGATGATGTTCGTATGCTTTTTTGAGAGATATATAATAGAATAAATATTCATATTAGTTTGCATGACATTATCAAGTAAATTATAGAAAAAAAGCATCGACAAGGAAGAATTCAGATATATCAGAGTGGATTTAAAACCAACACCGTAAGTAATGTCATAGTTTTTAAAGACTTTTACATAGTAACATAGAATAGGTCAATGGTGGCGGATGAATTCAGAGGCAGAAACTGTGAGAGTTTTTTCTGACTTATAGTTTTCAATGAGAACATTAATGACAACTAGATGATTGGGGACAGCGTGAATTAGTATCCATTGGTACTCACACTGACTGAACAGTGTCTGGAAATACTACTTCATGTCGTATTCCTTTTTATAGTCGTATTTTCTTAAAGCTATTGTTTTTATGATGGGGAGTAGTGGACGCAGAAGGTGAGTATATTAATAAAAAGTAGGAGAAGAATATAGATGGATAGCAATATTCAGTGATGGTATGTAGAAGCAGTGAGCTATAATGATATTATATGAAATGCTAGATATGTCACTTTCAAATTATAAGTGGTTTATTGTTTTATAGACAAAACATTCGTTTATTTAGAGTATAAATTATGGTATAATATAGTTGGTTATATTTATAGAGAGAAAGTTAATGTTGGAGGATACTATGAATACAATATGGTCAACTTATGTACAGAAAATAGGAACCCTTTATGACACTCGTTCACTTAGGTTTTCGGATATATATAAGGACAAATATTTAGAGGCTTTTAAAATTGAAGACAGAAGTAATCTTAAATTGTTGGAAATAGGATGTGGGCCAGGTGCATTAGCAGAATCTCTTCGGCGTTGGTATCCAAATATTAGTATTTATGCTATTGACAGGGATAGCAATTTTATTAATTATGCTAGTAAAAAAAGTTCGTCTATTTATTTTAGTGAAGGGGACGCAACAAGGTTAAAATTCGATAATAATAGTTTAGATGTAACAATTTCAAATACTGTTGCGGAACATATTGAACCATCAAAATTTTATGGTGAACAATATAGGGTATTAAAAAAAAATGGTGTTTGTCTTGTTTTATCGGCTAGAAACGGAATTAATATTTATTCGCAGTGTGTTATAGAACAATCTGAGTTTGAAAAACAAATTTGGGAACGTGTTGAAAACTATTTCTACGACATTGAAAAAAAATATGATATATGTTTATATCAACAGAATGAATCGGAAATACCACTAAATATGGAAAAAAATGGATTTAAAAATGTAAGTACTGAATATATTACAATTAATTTAACTCCAGACAATCCCATTTATTCTAGAGAAACAGCGTATGCTATGATAAATGCTAATCGTCAAGTTAATATTGATAATATAAATGGATTATCATATATTGCACCTAATATTGTTGATGAATCTGAAATAGAAGAGTTAAAAAGATTAGTCAACAAAAAATATGATTATCGATTAGCACTTTACGATAAAGGAATTAAATTGTGGGATACAAATGTGTCTGTAACGATGATAATTCGAGGGGTAAAATAATTAAGGTTGATTTAAGAGAGAAAAATAAAAATTTCAAATTATGTTAAAGGTAGATGTTTCTATTATATGTGTAATAATTTTCTGGGTGAAAGTTACGAAAAATAAAAGCTATTGTGTGATGTTATGGGAAGATAGATGAACGAAAAAAAGCAACTAAGGAAGCGCTAAATGAAATTGAAGAAATCTATCAAATATGCAAAAACGGGAGTATATGTGAAAAAAATAGTGGCGTTAAATTAGAGAAAAGTAATAAGGAGGGGAAATTTGAAAAACTAAAATTTCGCGATAGCTATATTTATAATGAGGAAAAAGTTCATATTAATATAATACGATCAGTAACAGAATACTGTAAGAAATTGAAAAATATAACAGAGGAGAAAAATTTAGTTTTTTTTAGAGGACATGCTGACACTACATATCGGTTATTGCCATCTATTATGAGATGCGATGAATGGTATAAACATGAAAGAGACATTTATAATGAGGTTATAATTGAATGTCCAGAAGAATTTAGAGAATGTTCTACACATCTTGAGCATTTAGTACTTATGCAACATTATGGAGTGCCAACAAGACTGCTAGATATTACCAAAAATCCACTCGTTGCCTTATATTTTGCATGTGAGAGTCATAATGAGAAAAATGGTGAGATAATTGTATTCAGCACACCGAAAAGTGAAATAAAATATGTAAAGAGTGATACGGTATCTGTTCTAGCTAGTTTAGCCAATTTTGCTGAAGATGAAAAAAATGTCTTTGAAGAAACAGCTAAAAAGGCTATGAGTAGAGAAAATTTCAATGAGAAAATAAAAAGATTGATTCATGAAATAAGAT
This sequence comes from uncultured Clostridium sp., assembly GCA_905200315.1. Next base: position 421 of record CAJKKA010000182.1, on the reverse strand, counting down.
TAGAAAAACCAGCTTTTTTAAGTGAAGTTGAAAAAAGTGATATTACAAATGCATTTTTTGTTTTGCCAGAGAAAAAGAATAGAAGAATTGTAAAACAAGATGGAGCATTTATTATATATGGATTAATTAACGAAAATAATGATGTGATTAACAAGTATAGGTATAAGGAAAAAAATAAACTTCAGATATTTATAGTTAAAAGTGGGAAAAAAGAAGAAATTTTAAAAGAATTAGTTGCTTTATCCATAAATAAAGCAACTCTTTTTCCTGAAATAGAAGACGTAGCTGAATACATAAAGAAAAAGTATTAAATTATAGAAGTAAGAATTTTTGGTTTAATGTATTAAAAAAAGAGAATGAAATAAGTGAAGTATTATTGTATAATATATTTGATGGATAATACAAGGTTATCCATTACTTT
>CAJKKA010000181.1 GCA_905200315.1 uncultured Clostridium sp. | reverse complement strand
AAACAAACAAGAGCAAATTGAAAACATAAAAGAAATAATAAATAAATTAGAGCAAAAGCAACAAGAAGAAAAATTACAAAATGAAGAAAAACAAAAAGAGCAAGAAGCACAAATAGCAGAAAGTATAAATAACATAGAAAATAAAATAGAACAAAAAATAATAGAAAACAGAAGCGAAATAGAAAGCAATACAAAAAACAACATAAAAGAAGAAATAGAAAAGCTAAATTATACTAGCACAATAGAAGATTTGCAAAACAAAATAAATGAAGAAAAACAAAACAAACAAGAGCAAATTGAAAACATAAAAGAAATAATAAATAAATTAGAGCAAGAGCACCAAGTAGAACAAAGTCAAAATGCAGTAAAACAACAAGAACAAATTGAAAGCATAAAAGAAATAATAAACAAATTAGAACAAAAGCAACAAGAAGAAAAATTACAAAATGAAGAAAAACAAAAAGAGCAAGAAGCACAAATAGCAGAAAGTATAAATAACATAGAAAATAAAATAGAACAAAAAATAATAGAAAACAGAAGCGAAATAGAAAGCAATACAAAAAACAACATAAAAGAAGAAATAGAAAAGCTAAATTATACTAGCACAATAGAGGAATTAAAAAACAATATATTAAACTTGCAAGATCAAATAAAAGTTTTAGAAAATAGCAATAATAAAAAAATGCAAGAAATAAATAAAAAATTTGAAGAAATAAACATTAAAGAAATGAAAGACGAAATATCAAATAATTTAAAAGTAATTAATGGTTTCGATAAACAAATTCAAGCTGTTTTAGATATAGTACTGAACTTAGAAGATAAATATAATAATATAAATAGTTTTAGTGAATTGCAAGAAAAAGAAATAGAAAAAATTATAAACAAAAAAATGAAAACAATGGAAACTAAATATAATAAACTAATTGAAAGCAAATTAAAACTTATAGATAGCAATATTAAAGCTCAAGAAAAAATTCAAAAAAATAAAGAAGAAATAAAGAAAAAAAGTACATCTTCTAAAACTAAGCAAACAACGAGAAAGAAAAAAGAAACTACTACTTCAAACAATACAATATATGAAATACCAGTTGTAGAAGAAAATAAAAAAGATAATATTTATTCAGAAATAGAAGTAGAAGAAAAAATTTCCGCAGAGCCAGTATATAATCCTAGTTTAGAGGAGATGCTAAAAAAATTAAAAAGTGCTCAAATAGGAAACAGTAATTTAGAAAAATCAGTAAACAACATAAATAAAATTTTAGGATATACAAATAAAGATGCAGAGAATTAATCTGCATCTTTTAACATTGGTCCTATTTTTGTAACTGTTCCAGCACCTAGTGTTAGAACAATATCATTTTCTTTAACATTTTGTTTTAAATATTTTACAGTTTCATCAAATTCTGGAATATATTTTGCATTTGCACCAAAAGAAACAAGTTTATCTACTAAATCTTTAGAAGAGATATTATAAGTGTTTGTTTCTCTTGCTGCATAAATATCTACAACAATAATATTATCAAAATTTAGCAGGCTATGAGCAAAATCTTCCAATAAATTAAAAGTTCTACTATATGTATGTGGTTGAAAAACAACCCAAGATTTATTATACTTTTTATTCATTAAAGCTTTAGCAGTAGCTAAAATTTCTGTAGGATGATGACCATAGTCATCAAATATACTAGAACCATTTACTTTACCTTTATATTCAAAACGTCTATTAGCACCTCTAAATTTGGTTAAAGCTGTTTTTATAGTTTCACTAGAAATACCATAAGAATCACATAAAGAAATACAAGCCAAAGCATTCAAAATATTGTGCATTCCTGGTACATAAAGTTTAAATCTATTATAAAATTTTTGCTCTTTATAAACATCAAATTCAGGAAAACCATCATTATCAAATGCAATATTTACAGCAAAGAAATCTGTATTTTTATTTGTAATACCATATGTTAAAGTTTTTGCATTTGTTTCTTTTGCTAGTTCTAAACATCTAGAATCATCACCATTTAATACAAGCAAACCATCATCAGGTATAATTCTTACGTATTTAGCAAATGCTTTTTGAATATTTTCAATATTTTTAAAATAATCTAAATGGTCATTATCTATATTTAAAATTATTTCAGCTTTAGGGTAGAATTTTAAAAAGCTTTCAACATATTCACAAGCTTCAATTATAAAGTTTTCGCTATTACCAATTCTATAATTTCCATCTATAGCCTTTAAAATAGCTCCAACTTGTATACTTGGGTCTAAACCTGCTTCAATAAAACATAAAGAAACCATAGAAGTAGTAGTAGTTTTTCCATGAGTTCCAGAAACACCAATGGTATTTTCAAAAGCTTTTGTTAACATTCCTAAAAAGTCACATCTTTCTATAGTTGGAATATTTAATTCTTTTGCTTTAATCATTTCTGGGTCAGTATCTTTTATTGCAGCAGAATAAATAACGGCTTCGGCCTTAGATAAATCCTCCAAATTATGTCCAATAGTAACTTTTATATTATTTGAAATAAGTTTATGTATAATTTCAGAATCGTTCATATCTGAACCAGTAACAGTAACACCAAAATTATTTAAAATTTCAGCAATACCACTCATACTAACTCCACCAATACCTAGCATATGTACTCTATTATAATTTTTAATTAAATCTATATTTGGCATAAAATAACCCCCAATTTTTTTATTAGCTTTTAAATTATACACTTAACCAACAAAAAATACAATACTTTATTGTATAATATGAAGCTAAATAAGGTAGATGTTACAATAAATATCAGGCATAACCTACTTTAGGTTATAAAGTAGTAAAAAGATATTGACAAATAAGTAAAATTTGTAATAAAATGGCAACAAATATTAAATATGTAGTGGCGGACGCCTTAAGTCCGCTCGTGAATATAAAAGAAAAATAAAAAGGAGAGAGAAACATATGAAAACCGTTGCAGCTCTAGAGAGAGAGAGAGAGAGAGAGAGAGAGAGAGAGAGAGAGCTATAATTTAGTCCACAAAGAATTAGAAAAAACATGAAAAGGATAACAAAAAACTTATGGAAAAACCATAGGTTAATTTTGTTATCTTTTTTTGCGTGGCAAAATTTTAAATACAATTATAATAAATTTATGAAATGTAATTGTAAAACACTGTAAGGGTCGACGCCTCTGTCGACCTGAAGAAAATAATCAATGAAATATTAAAATACATGTCTTTAATATTAAAAATATATAAATAAAAATTAAAAATAGGAGGAAATAAAAATGAAAAAAACAAAATTAATATTATTAACATTAATAATAAT
>CAJKKA010000180.1 GCA_905200315.1 uncultured Clostridium sp. | reverse complement strand
TCCAGTTTAAATTATTTCAAGATTTTATTTTAATAAAATTTAAATTCAAAAAAGCTAGTTTATACAATGATTTTTATTATTATAATAAATTAAAGAAAAATACATAAAATTACAAACCAACTTTTATTTTTTTTATTCTATCAACAAAAAAGGTATATAAAATAGCAATTTAAAACTATTTTATATACCCTCTGTTATTTATTATATATAATTAAATTATATTAGCAACATCCACATCCATCATCTTCTATACCCATAGAACCACAAACTATTAATAATAATATTAAGAATGGTATCCATGCACATATGTCTATGTCAGTCCAGCTATCTTGGAAAGCTAAGAATAGGAAGAATAATACTATTATCCACCATCCCATTCCAAAAAATCCTCCATCGCATCCTCCAAAGAATCTTTCTAACATTGTTTTTACCCCCTTGTTGATAAAAAATTTATTTCTAGATTATATTATGTTAGATGCGATGTTTTTGACATTGATTTTTATAAATATTTTATATTTTTATTTTTAATCTACTGATTTCAATGATTCTACCATTTTTACATTTTTTAATTTATAGTACATAACTACATTAACTATAAGTGAAAGTAAAACTGTTAAAATAGCTGCTATTATATAACTCTTTGTATTTATTACCCTACCAAACATCATAGATTTTATTTCAACAGTAGTCATAATATATTGATGTAGGAATTTTCCCATAATCAATCCAACTATTATACCCACTATTGTTAATATAATATTTTCTCTATAAATATATGCTGCTGTCTCTCCATCATAAAAACCTAATACTTTTATCGTTGCAATTTCTCTTATTCTTTCAGAAATATTTACATTTGTTAAGTTGTATAAAACTACAAATGCTAGCGATCCTGCTGAAATTATCATAATTAATACGACATAATTTAAGTTTTTAATAGTATTGCTAAATGTTTGTTTTGAAACTGTATTAAATACTACACCAGATACTCCATCGATATTTATTAATTCTTTTGATAGTTTATCTTCTTCTTTTGAAGAAGTTCTATTTAAAATTCCTAAAACCTTGTTATTAGAAGGAATATTATTAAACAATTTATTATAGTAATTCTTTGTCATATAAGCATAATGTGATATATAGTTTTCTGTTATATCACTTACCTTAGCTTCTACAGTTATATTATCGCTATTTTTTAGTTTTATAGTATCTCCAACTGAAGCTCCTATTACTCTCGCTGCCTTTTCACTTAATACTAAACCATCATCTTTTAAGTTTATTTTTTTATGACCAACCCTTTGTCTAAGGTGGATAAAATCATTAAACTTATTTAAATCATCTGGTATTACTATATTTACATCTTCACTTCCTTCATTAGTCTTTACTTCTCCATTTTCATATACAAAGAACTCATATTCTTTTATATTTTTACTTTTATTTAACTTAGATGCCATATCTTTTATATTTGAATCGGTTGTTTTATTTGATATTGATATTTCCATATCGTATTTAAGTAATTCTCCATATTGTCCTGAAACTATCATTTGTATAGAATCCTTTATTCCAAATCCAGTCACTAAAAGTGCTGTACATCCTGCTATTCCAAGTACTGTCATCAAAAATCTTTTCTTATATCTAAATATATTTCTCAATGTAACCTTGCTTATAAAACTAAGTCTCTTCCATATAAAATCGATTCTTTCCAATAATATTCTCTTACCGTTTTTTGGAGCTTTTGGTCTCATAAGTGCTGATGGTTCTTCCATAAGTTCTTTTTTACAAGCTACATAAGCTGATATTGTCGTTACTAATATGGCTATTAATGTAATTGATATAGCAAGTTTAATATCTATTGCGGGAATCATATCTGGTAAGGTGTACATCATTCCATAGGCGTAGAAAATTACGATTGGGAATACTGAAAATCCTATAAGTAAGCCTAATATGCTACCTATCATACTTGCAGTAAATGCATATAATATGTATTTTTTAGCGATGTCAAACACTGTATATCCAAGTGCTTTTAATGTTCCTATATTTATTCTCTGTTCATCGACCATTCTTGTCATAGTTGTCAAACATACAAGTGCCGCTACTGCAAAGAAAAATACAGGGAATATTTTTGCCAAAGCATCTATACTATTTGCACAACCTTCATATTCAACAAATGATCTATGACTATCTCTGTCTAGAACATACCACGTTGGCTTTTCAATTTTATTTATTTCCCTTTGTGCTTTCTTAATTTCTTTTTCTGCTTTTGATAATTTTTCTTGTGTTTCTTGTTTTTTATTATCTAAAGTAGTTTGTGCCTTTTGTATCTCTTCTTCCCCAGATCTAATTTTTTGCTCTGCCTTTTGTATTTTGTTATATGCAGTTTTTTCAGATTGCTTTAACTCAATTTCTGATTGTTTTATTTTTGCTTTATTTGAATCTAATGTTTGCTTTGTCTGTTTTAATTTATTTTCACTACTTTGTAGTTTTTGTTTTTGTGAATTTAATTCCTTTTTAGCCGAAGAAATTCCTGATTTTAATTGTTCTAAATTTGAATTCATTGTTTTTAGTTCATTTTGATAGTAAATCTTCTGCTCTTGCGGTAAACTTTCATCTTTAAGCAATAAATTTATTTGGGCTATACCATTTTCTAGTTCTGATTTTTGTGATTCTAAGTCCTTAATTTTGTTTTCTGCCTTTTTAAATTCACCTTGCGCTTTTTTCTTTTGAGTTTTAAATTCTTTTAATGCATTCTCATACTGAACTCTTCCAGACTTTAATTGTTTCTTTGCATTTTCTATTTGTACTTTTCCATTTTGTATTTTTCTCTTTGCATTTGATTTTTGAGACTCAAGTTCAAATTTGCCTTGTTCTAACTCAGTCTTTGACTTATTTATTTTAGATTGTGCATCATCTATTTCTTTTTCAGCCTTTGCTTTATTATCTTCGTATTTTTGCTTAGATTCATTTAATTTATCTTGTGCTTCTGATACAACTTCATCATATCTAGCTTTTATTCTATCGTCTGTGATTTCATCTATATCATGCACTACTGAATCTATTAATTCTTGGTATTCATCACTATATGTATCTAAAGCTTTAGCTCCTTTTACAGTCAAATAAATATCTGTATATACATCTAACTTAAAGTCTGAGTCCAAAATCATCATCGCACCTTGAATTCTTCCTCCACCTATAGATGCATTTCCCTTTTCATGTGATAGATAGTATGGAGTATTTACATATCCCACAACTGTATATTCTTTTTTATTTAGGCTGTCACTTATATCCTCATCCGTTCCAGAATCAAGAGTTATCT
>CAJKKA010000179.1 GCA_905200315.1 uncultured Clostridium sp. | reverse complement strand
TACTTCCTAAAACTATTAATGATATCATAAGTGCTTTATACCACCTATGCATAATAAAAGTCACTCCTTTTTATCTTTATTCTTTTCTTTACTTTTTATTAAAATATATTTTGAAATACTTCTGTTATTTTAAATTTAAATTCTAAATTTTTAACTTCATTTTTATTTTTAGCCATTATTAAATCATATTCTTCTTCTGTTAACACTTCCTTTAACTTTTTGTCTGTTTTTTCATCTATAATTCCATTTTGGTCATCTATAAAACAAAGAGGAGGAAACATTACACACCACCAGTTTTTTCCCTTCCCTTCTCCTATAATTATTCTTAAAGCTTTATATTTACCAGCTGGCAAAACCACACTTGAGTATTGCTTTGCTGGGAAATTACTATATTCTAGTCCAACTTTTACAGTATAGTTATATCCATTCTTAGATATAACTTTTTTACTTATGTTCTCTAATGTTTTATATTCATTTTTTATAATTTTTTCACTTTCTTCTATAGAATTAGAGTTTTCTAATTTTGGTTGTAAGTAAGATATCACTTCATCTCTTACTTTTAATTTTAATTTTTGATCTTTATCTGAATCACTATTTGCTATAACATGAAATCTTATTAGTTTATCTTTATAATCATAAGTGCATGCTTCAATTTTATTGACTTCTTTTATTATTACAAAAGTAGAAGTTATTAAGATAACAACTAAAATGCTAGCTAATATATATATTCTATTTCTTATATTTTTAATATTCATAATTATCCCCCTCAAAATTCATTTATATTTTGAGTGTATCCATTTATTAATTTTTTATACAAAATTTCACTTACCAACTTTTTATTCTACTTTTTTGTATTAAAAAAAGAAGGCCTAGCCTTCTTAAATTATAATTCCAATATTGCTTAAATATTTGCTGTATTTTCCATGAAAAATTGCTCTGCCAATTCTATATGCTCAGTTGCATACTTCTTGGCTAATTCCCCATCTCCTGTTTTTATAGCTTGTAATATTCTATTATGCTCTTCTACTAAACTTAATGATGCATCATAATTAGAAACATATGTCACCCTAAACCTATGAACTTGTTCCCATAGCGATGTTATAAGTTGATATAATTTTTTATTATTTGCCATCATAAATATCTTCTCATGAAAATCAATATCCTTTTTTAAAACACCTTCTATATCAGCTTCTCTTACACAAGTTTCAAATTCCTTTGCTACTTTTTCTAAAGCAACGATTTCTTCATCGCTTCTTCTTTCTGCTGCTAAATATGCTGCCAATCCTTCTAAGCTAGCTCTTATTTCTAACACATCTATTAAATCTTTAAATGACATATTAGCTACATAAGCTCCTTTTCTTGGTAACATAACTACTAAACCTTCTAACTCTAACTTTCTTATTGCTTCCCTTATAGGTGTTCTACTTACTCCTAATTGTTCTGCTAATTGAACTTCCATAAGTCTTTGTCCTGCTTTAAGGTTTCCATCCAATATAGCTGCTCTTAAGTTTTCAAACACTACATCTCTTAATGGTTTGTAATTATCCAAATTAATTTTTGTTAAACTATCCATATATTTCAACCCCCTTATTATGGCTTTTAACTATGTACACTTGGCTAAACTTTTTCAATAACTTATTTTTACAGTTTTCAGCATCTTCCCTATTTCTATATAAACCAAAAACTGTTGGTCCACTCCCACTCATCATTGATCCTAGAGCATCATTTTCCATCATAATTTTTTCTATTTCTTCTATAACTGGATATCTCTCCCTAGTAACCTCTTCTAATACGTTATACATATTATCAGCTATTTGTTGAATTTTATTTTCTTTTAATAGCTGAATTAATAATTTATTATTTGGTCTTTTTTCAATAATTTTCGAGTCAATTTCTTCATAAATTTCTTTTGTAGACACAAATAATTCTGGCTTACAAACTAATATAAATATATTTTCTGATAAGCCATCTATTTTTGTTAATTTCTCACCTATATTTTCAGCTAAAGCTGTTTGTCCCCCTATGCAAAATGGCACATCAGCTCCCAATTTTAATCCCAATTCTTTTAGTTTATTTTCACTTAATTTAAGTTGCCATAATTGGTTTAAACCTACTAAAACTGCGGCTGCATTACTACTGCCACCTGCCATGCCTGCTGCAATTGGTATATTTTTTTCAATAATTATTTTTACACCTTCTTTTATATTATATTGTTTTTTTATTAAATCTGCTGCTTTATAAACAATATTTGTACTATCCAAAGGTATATCTAAACTATTACTCTCTATTATTATAGTATCTTCTTTTAGAGAAAAAATCTTTATTTTATCAAATAAATCAATAGTTTGCATTATCATCTCAACTAAATGATATCCATCTTCTCTTTTCCCTAATACATCTATAGATAAATTAATTTTAGCTCGACTTTTTAGTTGTATAGAATTCATTTTATCCTCCTTGTATGTAAGTGTACTTCGTATAATGGATTCTTGAATTATAATTATTATACTACAAAAACAAAATAATAGGGGTTTTATCCCCTATTATTTTGTTCTTTTGTTAGTTTACTAATCTATATTTGATACTTTTTTTTGTAAAATCAAACATTTTCCTGCTTTAATTGGTTCATCCAACTTTATTTCATTTACTTCTGCAATTTCTTCTTCAGTTGTATTATATTTTTTAGCTATATCCCATAGATTATCTCCGTCTTTGCAGACATAAACTATTATACTTGGTGCCATAGAAAGATCATAATCACCTTGATCTTCACCTTTTATAATAAAACTTTCTGATTTTTTCTCTATAGCTTCTGTAAATCTTCTTACCTTTACTACTAAATCTATTTGTTCCCTATTTAAATCTGCTTCAACTTTATCTATGCATACAGTATTAAATATAGAACAAGTATCACTTACATTCTCAATCGTTACATCATTTTCAAAAGGAATTTCATCAGATATTTTATATATCATTTTTTCACCTTCTACAGGTACAAATAATATAACTGCTTTTATTATTCCTTGTATTATACTTTTATTACCTTCTACATAAGCATTCTCTATTGATATAGATGGGCATACACTTACAATATCCTTAATTTGTATATTATCATCTGGAGAATTTAATGTTTCTCTCACTGTAAAATTATCTGTCATAGAACATAGAGTTTTATTTAAATTTATTAATCTATAGTCAAATTTAACTATTTTTTGTGGTGAATATGCATCTTGTAAAACTTCTCTTGTAACTTCGTCAGTAACTTTTACTTTACAACATACTGTACATTCTATCTCTAGCATATATCATCAAACTGCTGCGCAAGGAGCGCGGCATCACCCAGAAACAGGCGGCAGA
>CAJKKA010000178.1 GCA_905200315.1 uncultured Clostridium sp. | reverse complement strand
CAAATATTCTGACAACTTTTTTGTAACCTGGGTTATTTATTTTTTCTGGGTCTTCGGATACTTTTATTTTAGGTATTAATTCATTATCTTTATAAGAACCTGCTAATTTGTAAACACCACCTAATGATGGAGCTTCTGCAGAAGTAATCAATTTAGTACCAACACCCCATGAGTTGACAGCGGTACCGCTTGATTTTAAATCTGAAATTATGTATTCATCTAAGTCATTAGAAGCAGTTATTTTTAAATTATGATATCCTGCCTTTTCTAATTCTTTTTTTACTTCATTAGAAAGATATTGTAAATCTCCTGAGTCTATACGTATACCATTTGGTTCGTATCCTTTTGCTCTCAAGTTATCAAATACTTTAATTGCATTTGGAAGACCACTTTTTAATACGTTATATGTATCAATTAATAACAAACAATTATCTGGATACACATCTGCATAAGCTTGGAATGCTTCTAATTCAGTATCGAATTTTTGAACCCAGCTATGAGCATGTGTCCCAACAACAGGAATGTCAAACATTTTACCTGCTAGCACATTAGCTGTTCCAGCACAACCACCGATAACAGCAGCTCTTGCACCGTAAGTACCTGCATCTGGTCCTTGAGCTCTTCTTAAACCAAATTCAAGAACAGGATCCCCTTGTGCTGCATAACAAACTCTAGAAGCTTTTGTAGCTATTAGTGATTGGAAATTCACTATAGTAAGTAAAGCAGTTTCGATTAATTGAGCTTGATATAAAGGCGCCTTTACAGTTATTATTGGTTCCCCAGGGAACATTACTGTTCCTTCTTCAACTGCATATATATCTCCTGTAAATTTGAAATCCTTTAGAAAATTCAAAAACCCCTCAGAGAATAAATTTAAACTTCTTAAATAGTCTAAGTCATCATCTGAAAAATGCAAATTATTTATATACTCAGCTAGTTGCTCAATACCACAAATAATAGTGTAACCACCATCACAAGCGTTTTTTCTAAAAAACATATCAAATACAACTATATCTTCATGAATATTTTTTTCGTAATATCCATTCATCATTGTAAGTTGATATAAATCTGTAAGTAGAGTTAAATTTCGCATTTTTATTTCTCCTTAAATATTTTTAATTAATTAAAAACCCTATACATATACTAAAACACAATATTGCCAAACTTTCAAGTATAAAGTGGTATACATACATCATAAAATTATTTAAAGTGACAATTAACTATTGCATAAAAAAAAATATTATTTTAAAGGAGGGTGAAAAAAATTAGTAAAATATGGTTTTACATGATTGTTATAGGAATAGTAGGTAGCATTTATTTTGGAAATTTAACTGAACTAAATACGGTAATTATGAGCGAAGGTTCAAGAGCTATTGAATTTACAATTAGTTTAGCTGCAATAATGGCCCTATGGATGGGAATAATGAACATTGCAAAGGATTCGGGATTGATTGATAAAATTGGACAGAAAATGAATTTTATATTAAAAGCATTGTTTCCAAAAATACCCCAAAATCATAAATCTATGAGTTACATAATAATGAACATAATTCTTAATATGTTAGGAGCAGGAAATGGGGCAACATCATTTGGATTAAAAGCTATGGAAGAACTCCAAACTTTAAACCCTAAAAAGGACAGGGCATCTAATGAAATGATATTGTTTTTAGTTATAAATATTTCATCGATTCAATTAATTCCATTCACTATGTTAAAAATAAGGGCAGATGCTGGTTCTACAAATCCAAATGAAATTATAATTTCGACATTAGTAGCAACAACAGTATCGACGATTGTGGCGATTATCTCGTGCAAGCTTTTTGAAAGGGGGAATAGATAATGCTCGACCTTATAGCTAATCTTGCCATACCTTTGATAATGCTTATGATAGTTGTTTATGGTAAGTATAAAAAAGTAGATATATTTGAATCATTTATAGCAGGAGCAATTGATGGTCTTAAAACTGCACTTAATATACTTCCATATATAATAGGAATTTTTATAGCTATAGGAATTTTTAAATCTGGTAAAGGGATAGAAATGCTAGAATTTATATTTGCTCCTATTGCAAACTTCTTTAAAATTCCAAAAGAATTGATAGGGCTTATAATGATGAAACCTATATCAGGAAGTGGTGCTTTGGGAATGTATAGTGAACTTGCAGCAAGAGTATCTGTAGATTCATTAATTGAAAAAATGGGTGCAACTATTGTCGGAGCATCAGAAACAGTTTTTTATACAATGGCTATTTATTATGGAAGTCAAAAAATAAAAAAGACTGGTCATACTTTAATTTGTGCATTACTTAGCCATTTTGCTGGAGTGCTTGCATCTGTGTACATATGTTATTTAATGTTTGGATAGAAAATAATATAGTAGAAGAGATTGTTAAAGTATAAAATTTTTCAATCTCTTTATTTTTTATTAAACGAGGGTATTTTTGTCGAACGAAAAAATAGGATTTTGTAAAATAAAAGAGGTATAATTGAAGAGAAGTATTTATAAAAATGTATGAAGCTATATAAAGTTTATAATTAAAATAGGGGTGGTTGATTATGCAAAAATATGAAGTAAGTAGAGAAATATATAATCCTTGCGCAGGAATATATAATTTTGATATGAATTTTGAAGAAGAAGTTTGCACTGACAATATAGAAGAAGTTTTAGAAAAATGGATAGGTAAAAAACTTCCTGAATTTCATAAAAAAGTTTATGATGATGGGCTTACAATAGAATATGAACTTCTTTTACCTCGTAAAGAAAGATATACTTTTTCTGTAATAAAATAATAAATCAGCATCAATCTTGACAATGATTTTTTTATTTAATAAAATAATAACCATAATAGAGAAATTTAGTTGAAAAATAGATTTTTTTTGAATAAAAAAAGATTTTTTGACTAATATAATATATAATAAGTATATTGATTTAAATAAAAGCAATGAAGAGAAGAGTAAATAATTTGATTTTTCCTCAGAGAGCTAGGTAAGGTGAAAGCTAGCGTCTAATTAATTATTGAACATGGCCTCGGAGCTTCTTATCTGAACTAATTTAGGATAAGACGGATGGACTCGTTAACAGTCCACTAAGATATTCAGTTTGTCTGGATAATTAGGGTGGTAACGCGAATATAACTCGCCCCTATGGTTTCATAGGAGGCGGGTTTTTTTAATATATTGAAAAACTAAGGAGGAAATAAAATGAGCAAAGAAACTTTTTATATTACAACGCCTATATATTATCCAAGTGGTAGATTACATATAGGTCATACTTACACAACTGTTGCTACAGATGCAGTAGCTAGATTTAAACGTTTCTGTGGATATGATGTAAGATTCTTAACAGGAACTGATGAACA
>CAJKKA010000177.1 GCA_905200315.1 uncultured Clostridium sp. | reverse complement strand
ATTTTAGATATACCTAAATATGGTTGCGTAAATGTGCATGCATCTATTCTTCCTAAATATAGAGGTGCAGCTCCAATTCAATGGGCTGTAATAAATGGAGATAGTAAAACCGGAGTAACAACAATGCAAATGGATGAAGGTATGGATACAGGAGATATTTTAATTTGCGAAAAAGTTGATATAGATAAAAATGAAACAACAGGTGAGTTGTGGGATAAGCTATCTATTATTGGAGGAAAAGTTTTAGTAAAAACTTTAAATAAAATTGAAGATGGAACTATAACAAGAACAAAACAAGGAGATAAATTTACAATGGCTCCAATGCTTAATAAAGACCTATCTAAAATAAATTGGCAAGAAAAAACATCGTTAGAAATTAAAAACTTAACTAGAGGACTAAATCCTATAATGGGAACATATGCATTTTTAGATGGAAAAAAATATAAGTTTTGGTCTGTTGAAATAGCCGAAGAAAATAGCTTTGAAAATAAAAACGAAGATGCAGGAACAATTTTAATTTCAAATGAAAAACAAGGTTTATATGTAAAAACAAAAGACGGAGCATTAAAAATAAATATTATTCAACCAGAAAATTCAAAAAGAATGAATGTGTGTGATTTTCTAAGAGGAAACAAACTAGAAGTAGGAAAAAAATTTGAATAAATAGAAAAGGGGAATACATGGTAGTAATAAATATATTTAAACATTTAAATACAGTATGTACTCACAAATGGGTTGTTTTTAAATTATGTTGCAAAGCAGGAATACCGTTTAGAGGATTAGTTCATGATTTATCAAAATTTTCACCAACAGAATTTTGGGAGTCTGTAAAATATTATCAAGGAACAAGCAGTCCAATAGTTGCAGCAAAAAAGGCAAATGGCTATTCTAAAGCCTGGCTACATCATAAAGGTAGAAATAAACATCATCCAGAATATTGGAACGACCCAAGGTCAAAAATTCCAAGACCAATAATGCCATATAAATATACAGTAGAAATGGTATGCGATACATTAGCTGCAGGACTGGTATATAACGGTAAAAATTGGAAAAGAAGTTCGCAACTAGAATACTGGGAAAAAGAAAAAGGCAGATCTCCGCTAAATGACAACTTAAAAGATTTTTTAACAGAAGTATATACACAAGTAAGTGAAAAAGGAATAGATTTAGTAATAACACCACATAACTTAAAAAAAATATATAAAAAACATACAGATTGTTGTAAATATTAGAAAATATTGATATACTATAAATACGAAAAAATTTAACTTATGAAAAATAAAATTTTAGGAGGTATTATTATGGAAGAAAATAATAATAAAGAAGAATTAAATGAAGTTTTAGAAAGTGAAACAGCTGAAAATACAATAAAAATTTCTGATGACGTTGTTTCTATAATAGCTGGAAAAGCTGTATCAGAAGTTGAAGGTGTATCTTCAATGGCAGGTGGCTTTGCAGGAGGAATAACAGAAGTTTTAAGTGGAAAGAAAAATTTTAGCAAAGGTATTAAAGTTGAAGTTGGAGAAAAAGAAACAAAAATTGATGTAAATATCATAGTAGAATACGGTACAAGAATTCCAGATATAGCCTTTGAAATTCAAAATAGAGTTAAAAAAGCCGTAGAAAATATGACAGGATTAAAAGTATTAGAAGTAAATGTACATGTTCAAGGTGTTCACACTTCAGATGATGACGAAAAAGAAAATTCACCAGAAGTAGAAGAAAATAAAGAACAATAATTAACAAAAGATGATGGAGGAAACAAATATGAAATTTTTAGAAAAAATATCTTTAGTAATATTTTCAATAGTAATGATAGTAATTTCTGTTGTAAATTGCCTATTAGTTTTTGGATGGTTACATTTAGGAACAATAAATACATTTGCAAATAGAATACTTAATAATAGCACATATAGCAATATTTTATTAGGAATTTCTGTGGTATTTATTCTTTTAGCAATAAAATGCATATTTTTTGGTTCATCTAGCAAAGATTCTGTTAAAAGCGGAAATGGAGTGTTACTTGAAAATGACAACGGAAAATTAGTAGTATCAAGAGAAACATTAGTTAACATTGTAAATAGTGTTGCAAAAGGATTTGAAAGTACTGAAAATGTTACAACAAGAGTTGTTTTAGATAAAGAAAGTAATTTAAGAGTTTTTGTAGAATTATTTGTAAGACCTAATGCCGTAATAAAAGATTTATCTGTTAATTTACAAAATAGAATTAAAGAAGCGATTAAGAAAACAGCAGATTTAGAAGTTAAAGAAGTAAATATAAAAATAAGAAACATAGCTTCTGAAAATAAACAAGAACTAAAATAGTTATTTAAAGAATGTATGGGCAATGTAAAGCATTGTCCGTATATTGCTATAAAAACAAATGGAGGTAAAAAAATGGATGGTTTTAAGAACTTTATGTCTGAATTTGGAGGAGCAATAATTGGAGCAATTGTTGCAATATTAATTTTATGTACAGGCCTATATAAACTAATAGTTGGAATTATATTAATTTGTATTGGAATGTTTGGAGGAAATTATATTCAAAAGAATAAATATGAAGTAAAAGAAAAATTAAAAAATTTTATAGATAGAATGTAAAGAGAGGTAAAAATGGACAGATCATCTAAAAGAGAACTAGCTTTCAAATTAATATATAGTTTAGAAATTCAAAAACAATATGATGCCGAAACAGTTGAATTATTTGTTGAAAATAATAACAATGGAGACAACAACGTAGAAAAATATTTAAAAAGCATGGCTAATGGAATTATAGAAAATAACAAAGAAATAGAAGAAAAAATATCTAGCAATTTAAAAAAAGATTGGAATTTAAGTAGAGTTTCAAAAGTTGAAATTGCTATACTAAAAGTAGCTATATACGAAATTTTATATACAGAAACTCCATTTAAAGTTGCAATTAATGAAGCAGTAGAACTTGCAAAAAAATATGGAGAAGATAAATCTTCAGCATTTGTAAATGGAGTTT
Organism: uncultured Clostridium sp.; assembly: GCA_905200315.1. The sequence continues at coordinate 380 of CAJKKA010000177.1, read as the reverse complement.
TAGCAAACATAGTTAAAGAATAATTGTGGAGGAACAAATGAAGCCAGAGCCAATAAGTGTAAGTCAGCTTAATAAATACATAAAAAATAAAGTTGATCAAGATGAATATTTAAACAATGTATTAATTAAAGGTGAAATATCTAATTTCAAACATCACTATACAGGACATATGTATTTTACATTAAAAGACAATAATTCATTAATAAAATGTATAATGTTCAAAAGCTATACACCACATTTGAATTTTGTTCCAAAAGATGGAATGAGTGTTATTGTTTTAGGAACAGTTTCTGTTTTTGAAAGAGATGGAGTTTATCAAATATACTGTAAAGCAATGCAACAAGAAGGCATAGGAGATTTATACAAAGAATATGCCGATG
>CAJKKA010000176.1 GCA_905200315.1 uncultured Clostridium sp. | reverse complement strand
ACGACAGATACTCTAATTTAGCAGTTAAGTTAAATAAATTTAAAAAAGAGGGTCTGCTGATTGAAGATAACGAATAAAGAGAAAATAACTGATAATATAAAAGATAAAAAATCAATATTAAAATATATTAAGGATATACTTCTTGATTTTATTTATCCAAAGAATATATCCTGTATAATTTGTGATAATCCAATAAAATTAACAAATTCATATTCTATATGTAAAGATTGCTTTAAGGAATTGCATTTTTTGAAGGATGCTTGTTTAAAATGTGGAAAACCATTAGTAAATCATAATTTAGAATATGAAAATATAAAGGACTGTCCATCTTGTAAAAGAAGAACTTTTTATTTTGATAGAGCGATTTCATGTATAGAATACAACAAAACAAGTAAAAAGATGATACTTGATTTTAAATATAGAAATAAGACTTATTTCTGTAGATATGTCGCACAAATTATGAGCGAAAAAATGGAACTAGAAAATCTAACTGGAGATTACTTGTTATTTGTTCCTTTACATAAAAAACGCCTTAGAAAAAGAGGATTTAATCAAGCACAAAAAATAGCAGAGGATTTGAGTGAAATAACAGGAATTCCTACTTTGAATTGTATTTTTAGAAAAAGAAATACAAGAAGACTCTACAATTTAAATAAAAAAGAAAGAGAGCAAGAAGTAAAGAATTCATTTGTTATAAAGGATAATGATAATTTGCTTAAAAATAAAAATGTAATTTTAATAGATGATATTTTTACAACTGCTGCTACAACTAACGAAATATCAAAAGAACTTAGATTAGTACCAGTAAACAAGATAACTGTTTTAACATTATTAACTAGGGGTTATGATATGTATTTGCCTTATGAGGAAAATGATTAAAATATATAAAATAATAACATAACAGTAATAATAAAATGAATTGTCAAAAATAAATAGAAAAATAGGATTACAAGGTAAATGATTCTATTGACATATCTATCAGAAGATATTAAAATATATTAGTAATTATTCAGGTCTGTGGTTGAAAGTCCAGGCCAGTCGCAGGCAAAGGGATCCACGTAAGTCAACGCCAAAAGCGGAGTTGATGATCATGGTGCGGCTTAGAAGTAAGACCTACCGATAACCAAAAAAATTCTAAATCGAGACGGCTAGTAGTGCGGCAAACCCAGAGCGAACGTCGCAGTAGGCGAGTGTGGGGTCAAAAACCAGGTCAGCTGAATAGTTCATATAAGTACCTATTAAGGTACTTTTTTGTTGCTTAAATTATACTACTAATAACTCTCTTATAAATAAGCGTTATACTTATTTATGGGGGAGTTTTTATTTTGTATTTTTTTAGTTGTAGCAAATATGAAAAATGGATTAAATCTTTATAAGATGAAGGAATAGATAAATTTAGAAATTAGTAAGAAAAATAAATGTGATACACTAATTATATAAAAGTATATACAAGAAACGTTTGCATAATAAAAATAATTCGAGAAAAATAGCAAAAAATGCAAAAATAATGTTGACGATTTATATATCTGGGATTATAATTATATTAACAAAATTTGAAACAGGTTTCAGAGTACACTGTTCTAAAACTTATCAAAGGGGATAATAATATGGCAAGTATTAGAGAAGTAGCTAAACTAGCTGGTGTTTCACCAGCAACAGTATCAAGAGTAATAAATGGAACCGCCAATGTTGATGATGAAAAGAAACAAAGAGTGCTAAAGGTTATTAATGAAACGGGTTTCAGACCTAATGAACTAGCAAGAGCTCTGTTTAAACAATCATCAAAGATTATAGGGGTAATAGTACCAAACATTGAAAACCCATTTTTCAGCGAGTTAGCAAAGGCGATTGAAGAAGAGGCGTACGAAAATGGATATAAGATGCTGCTTTGCAATTCTAATAATAACGAAGAAAAAGAATTGATGAATATACAGATGTTAAATCAATTAAAAGCAGATGGTCTTATCATGGTAACAGATAGTAATAATACAATAAAAAATTTAGAAGACAATGGATTCCCAGTAGTTTTGGTGGATAGAAAACTTTCAAAGATTAATGAAATTGCAATAGTAGAATCAGATAACTATAGCGGTGGAAAAATAGCTACAAAACATTTAATAGAATGTGGTTGCAAAAATATAGTTTGTATGAAAGGTCCACAAAATATTTCGAGTGCAAAACAAAGATATTTAGGATATCAAGATATATGCAAAGAATATGGGATTAAAGAACAATACATAGAGTGTGGATACAGCTATGATATTGGATTAATAAAAGCAGAAGAATTAATAACAAAATATCCAGATGTAGACGGAATTATAGCAAGTAATGATATGGTTGCTATTTCTGTTTATAAAACACTTACACAAAAAGGATATAATATACCAGAAGATATACAAATAATAGGATTTGATAACATAAAATTTAGTTGTTTATTCACGCCAGAAATAACAACTGTTGCTCAACCCATAACAAAGATAGGCAAAAAAGCAACACAAATTATTATTCAATATAGGGATGGACATAATATCGAAAGGGAAAATATATTTGATGTTGAGTTAATAGAGCGTCAAACGACAAAAAGGAAAGGGTGAAAGTAATGAGACTTGCAGTAGTAGGAAGTATTAATATAGACATGACGGTTACAGCTGAAAGAATTCCACTAAAAGGAGAAACTTTAATGGGAGATAATATCAGCTATATACCAGGAGGAAAAGGTGCAAATCAAGCAGTAGCAATGGCCAAACTTGGAGCAGAAGTAGAGATGTTTGGATGTGTTGGGGATGATGAGAACGGTAAAAAAATGATAGATAACATGAAAAATCATGGAATAAAAACAGACAACATAAAAGTGTTAGAAGGAGTTCCAACAGGAATTGCGATGATCACAATAGGTGAAAATGACAACACAATAATAGTTGTTCCAGGAGCAAATGGAAAAGTAGACAAAGAATATATAGATGGTATAAAAGAAGAATTAAAAAATTATGATATGGTAGTACTTCAACATGAAATACCACTTGAAACAGTTCATTATACAGTAGAATTTTGCTCAGAAAATAATATACCAGTAATATTAAATCCAGCACCAGCAGCAGAAGTTCCAATGGAAGTTGTTGAAAAAGTAACCTACTTAACTCCAAATGAACATGAAGCAGTACTTATATTTGGAAATGAACTTTCATCAGAAGAACTTCTTAAAAAATATGCAGGGAAATTATTAATAACTCAAGGCTCAAAAGGTGTTTCAACATGTTTAGAAACTGGTGAAATATTAACAGTACCAGCAAGACCAGCCAAAGTAGTTGATACAACAGGGGCAGGAGATACATTAAATGGTGCATTTTCTGTACAAATTGCAAATGGAGCAGATATAAAAACTGCATTAACTTTTGCGAATACAGCAGCTAGTT
>CAJKKA010000175.1 GCA_905200315.1 uncultured Clostridium sp. | reverse complement strand
TTTCTAAATTTACTTCTTCTCTTATTTTTATTTTCTTTATTTCTATTTTTAATATGCTTTGTAAAAAGTCTATTAAAAATTCTTCATTTCCTTTTCTTGCAAAGAAGGCTGTAAATATTATGTCATTTTTCAAATTAAATTCGCTCATATATTCGTCCTTTCTTTATTATAACAATTTATATTTTCTTATTCAAGATTATGTTATATTTTTTACCGATATATTTCTGTTTTACCTCCTTCCTTTTAGATTTGCTTTCATTTGGATTTTTTGAGAATAAAAAATCTTCTGAAATAAATGTTTTTGAAAAAAATAACCATATCGTAAATTCTTTATTTACAATATGGTTATTTTATATAATATTTGATTGAAAATTTCAAGTTTTTTAAATATATTTTCGGTTGGACTTAAGACATCCTATCTCTCCGATAAAAAGTAAAATTTTCTATAATATAAAAAGAGGAACTCTGAAATTTCAAAGTTCTCTCTTTCTATTTGTAGTTAGAAACAAATTAGTATAATTTTGTAGTGGTTTGTGCTACTTAATACAAAGTGCAACACGAAAACCAGTCTCATCATAGTTGTCATCAGGATTATTGCCGTAATCACGAAAGGCTACAGGTAGAGCACACTCCATATCGCTATAATTACCCCCGCGTACAACATGATATGAACTTTTATACTGTTCTTGTGTCCATTCATCTAAATTACCTGCAAAGTCGCAGATGTTATTAGTACACCATTTTTTTTTGCTTCCTGTTTTAAACACTTTTCTTGGAGAATCCACTGTATAATAGTTGCCCCATCCAGTAGAGTCCTTTGCAATTTCATCAAGAGTTCTAGCTTTCGTTTCTATAAACCATTCTAATACCGAATCATACTCTGCACCAAAAATCAGATGACTTTTTACTTCATCATTGTCTTCAATATCAGATGCAATCTTCTTGGCATCATCAAAATTTACGTTTACCCACGGTATATATCCTTCTACAGAGCGCGGTTCTCTTGAAAAACTTTTGGAAATGTTATAACGGGAAATATAAAATCCCCCATATTTTTTAACACTTTCTAATTGTTCAAGTAGTTCATCACTTAAAACTTCATTAAATTCATCGTCCGAAAATACATCATCCATGTAATTTCGTCTGCCGAATTTCTCCGAAAAATGTTCTCCATCAATTGTCCCATTAGCTTCAAGACTTTCAACAGGAATCCATACAAACTGGCTTTTATCAGAGCCTCTTTCAATTACAAATCCATTGTTCCATTGTCCACAGACATACTTATATCCTTCTGGAATTGGAGGAGTTATATAGTTATCATTTATTGCAATCTTCTGAGCTCTGATAATTAACTCTCCACTTGTTCCCTCTGAGATTTCAACGTTTATACCTTTTTCTGCCTCAATTACAAATTTTTCGTACCGTCTCATAGTTTATACCTCCTTATGCAAAAATTCCAACGGTTTCTATAAAACATTTCGTTTGCAATTTATGTTAACATATTTCACAACATTTGGCAAGTGCTTCTTATAATTTATTTCAGCTATTTATATTTATCTTTTTATAGCGTTCAATGACCTCCTCTACTCTAGTAAAAAATCAATTAAATATTTAATCTTTATTCCTTCATCAGATGTATTATTGTATAATTTATCCATTGTTAAAACTGTTTTCTCATAATTATCTTTTATATTTTTTAACACTCCTATTTCTCGTTGTTTTACATTTTCGTCCATCATAGTATATGTTACTTGATAGTACTTTTTTTCACTTGAATTTGTTGCTATAAAATCAACCTCAAAAGAATCATTTTTACCAACAGTAACCTCATATCCTCTTCTTAATAATTCAAAATAAACAACATTTTCTATTATGTGACCAAAATCCGAATCTCTAAATCCTAATATAATATTTCTTATTCCTGTATCTACAATATAATATTTTTCTAATGTTTTCAAAATTTCTTTACCTTTAATATCATATCTTGGAACTTTATATATAATATAAGCGTTTTCCAACATTTTTAAGTAGTTAAGCACTGTATTATGTGTTATTTTTGTACCTTGACTTGTTAAAAAATCTGCTATTTTTTTTGATGAAATTAAACCTCCAATATTACTCATTAGAAATTTTAATATTCTTTCAAGTAAGCTTGCATCTACTAATCTGTTCCTTTCTACTACATCTTTCATAAAAACTGTATTATATATTCCTTTTATTGCATTTTCATATAAATTTTCTTCATCCTTTATAGTTATTATTCCTGGCATACCACCAAATTTTATATATTCAATAGATTTATCTTCTAATGTTCGTTTATCTTCTAAAGCAGTAAAATTAAAAAACTCTTTAAATGATAAAGGAAGAACTTTTATTTCAATATATCGACCAGATAAATAAGTTGATAGTTCTGACGATAATAAATATGCATTTGAACCTGTTATATAAATATCTGTATCAAAATCTACTGCTATGGCATTTACAGTCTTTTCCCATTTTTCAACCCTTTGCACCTCATCAAGTAGTATATAATTTTTATTTTTTTTATTTATTTGCTTACTTATTTTAGTATACATATCTTTGTAATTAATAATATCATCAAACTCAAATGATTCAAAATTCATATTTTATTTATATTTAGGCAGACAAAAACATCTCCCTCCTACAACATTTCACATTAACAACATAATAAAATGACAAATATATTTGTTTTGAAATACCGCGTAAGCGACCAAACGAGCAGTTTCACCTGCGAGTGCGATTTGGAGCAATCTTCATTTTATATTTATATAGAGTATTAATGTAAATATATAAATTAATTTTATAAAAATGTAATTATATGCTAAATGGTCATAAGACCATTTTCAAATCCGAAGATTACGACACCAAGGTATAAAAAACAATTTATTTGTCATTTGGTAATAAAAATTTATTTGCTGGCGGACAGAGGCGTCGACCCCTACATTGTTTGACACTAATTTTGCAACAATTATAATATTTCTATATACATAAAATTTATGAAATGACGAATGCAATTTATATGCAATGATTTAAGAAAATTTGAAACAGCCAAAGGATTAAACAAATGCCAATCAACAATAGGTAAAGAAATAAAAAACAAAAGAAAAAAAGTTAAAAAACAAGGTAAAAATTTTTGCCTTGTTTTTTATTTGTACTATTCTTCTAATAACCAATCTATTACATTTTTATGAATTATACCATTTTGTGAAAAATCAAATTTATCCATTGTTAAAACATATTTAGGATAATTATCTTTTATCGTTTTAAAAGCTCCAAATTCTCTTTCGATAACAGAATCATCTGCTAAAATATAAGCTACTTGAATATATATTTTTTCTTTGAATCTTGTAGCTATAAAGTCTATTTCTCCATTTTCTAAATTTCCGACTTTAACATCATATCCTCTAGATAGCAAT
>CAJKKA010000174.1 GCA_905200315.1 uncultured Clostridium sp. | reverse complement strand
AGTATATAAAGTAAAATACATAAAATTAGAAGAATAAAAAATATAATGTAAAGTAATTTATAAAAAGGTAGAATCATATAAAATATAATCTGCTTTTTTTCTTTAAAATAGGCACAAAAGGATTGAAAAATACGCATTTTTACGATATAATAGAAATAGATTGTAAAAAAAGATTGGATGTGGTATTGTGAAAAATAACTTAACTGCCAAACAACAACAATTGGTAAAAGAAATTTTAAATAGAAAACAACTAGGACTTGAATCTTTAGTAGAAGCAACATTAAAATCAGACAAAAATGACACGAAAGAAGAAATTATAAAGAAGCAAAAAGAAATATTAAGTAGAAAAGAAAAGGAAAATCAAGAAAAAACAACAAAAAATAAAAAAGAAAAAGAAAAGGAACAAAATACAAGCAAAGAACTAGATAAAAATACAGAAAAAAGTATAATAAAACAAAGCTACTTAGAAGATGCAAAGAGAAGAGATGAATGGGAAAAAAGGCAAACTGAAAGATTCAGAGGCGAACAAAAAAAGAAAAATAAAATTAGAGATAACATTTTAGAACAACTAGAAGAATTAGAACGTAAAGAAAGACTTGAAGAAAAAAGAAGACAACGAGAACATAAGTCAATAAAAGAAACACCTAAAAAATATAAAATTAAAAATATAATAATAAAACGCAGAAAAAATAAAAAACAAGATATTACTAAGTATAACTTAATAAGAGGTGTAAAAATATATATTGAAAACATAAGATTTTATGGATTAAATTATAAAATAATGGAAAATGATTTTAAAAAAGGATTAGCTTTCTCAGTAAATCATAAAAAAGCACTAGAAAATGTTGAAAACAATAATAAAAAAAATATAAAAATTGAACCAAGATATATTTAGATAAAAGAATAATGAATAAATTAATTTTTATTCATTATTTTTTTATAGAGTTTTTACACCATAACTCAAAACTATTGCAATAAATATATTCTATGCTTACACTTGAAAGAAAATTATTTTTCAAGGCATAGGAATTCCAAGCGGAATTTGTTGGTATAATATTATATAGAAAAAAATAATTCTGAATACCTAAAACACTTTGTTCATAATGATATTTCATAATTGAAATAGTACGATAATAGTTGTTTATTTCTAAATCAACTTCTTGACTTATTTTTAAAGTTTCTTCAGAATTTAAACCGTATTCATCTATATATTTGTACATTTTATTCCTTAAATTTTTTAACATTTTATTAGTCCTCATATTTATATAATTCTTTAATATCTACATTAAGAGCCTTAGCAATTTTGCACAAAACAGAAATAGTAGGCTCACGCTCTCCATTTTCTAAATAGCCAATGTGACTCGAACTAACACCGCTTAATTTAGAAAGTTTGTTCTGGGAGAGTCCTTTCTTTTCTCTTATTTCCCTAATATATAACCTTAACATTTAGGCACCTCTGTGCTTATTATTTACTTTTTAATTAAAACATATACCTTATCCACTATGGTGGTTATTTTAGGCTTTTAAGGGATATTTAAGAATTACATGTGTCGAAAAATGTCGGAAAATGTAAAAAGCAAAAAATAAAATAAATAAGCATATAAAATAATATTTTTTAGAATAAAAAATTTTCTATATTAATATAAATAACTAAGGTGATTAAATTGAATGAAATTTTAAAAACTACATTAGTAGGATTATTTTTTGGAACTTTTGGAACAACTTTAGGAGGAATAATTGGAACTTCTTTTAAAAATACAAGCAATAAATTCTTAAGTTTTATACTATCTTTAGCCTCAGGTTTAATGACAGCAATAATATGTTTTGAACTAATACCAGAGGCTTTGGAAATAAGCTCAATTATAAATATTTTTGTTGGAGTTATATTTGGTGTAATAGTAATGATAATATGTGACTTACTTGTGGAAAAAAAGTTTTCAGGAAGCAAGAAATACACAGGTAAAAATTCTTTGTTAAAAACTGGAATAATTGTAAGTATAGGTCTTGCAATACATAATTTTCCAGAAGGTTTAGCAATTCGGAAGTGGTTTTGAAGCGTCACTAAAATTAGGCTTAAGCTTAGCAATAGCGATATGTTTGCACGACATACCAGAGGGAATATCAATGGCTGTTCCAATGAAAAATGGAGGAATGAAATCTGGAAAAGTAATATACTATGTTGTACTATCAGGAATAACCACTGGAATAGGAGCATTTTTTGGAGCAATAATAGGAGGAATATCTCAAAGTGTTATATCTATGTGCTTAAGTTTTGCTGCAGGAGCAATGTTATATATAGTTTCAGGAGAATTAATTCCAGAATCTAATAAATTGTATAGTGGTAGAATGAATGCAATAGGAAATATTATAGGAATAACACTAGGAATAATAGTAACAACATTATAATTTGCATACAAATTTTATATGTGTTAAAATTCTTTTGGAGGATTTTAATATGAAAGTAATGTTTATATGTACAGGAAATATATGTAGAAGTGCAATGGCACATTGGCTATTAGAAAGTGAAAAGAAAAATAATAATATTGAAGTGTATTCTTGTGGAATATATGCAGAAGACGGAGATAAACCAACATACAATGCAATAGAAACTATGAAAGAATATGATGTAGATTTAAGCAAACACAGAGCAACAAATATACGTAATTCAAAAATAAAAGATATGGATTTAATTTTATGTATGACAACATCGCATAAAAGAGATGTATTATATATGTATCCAAAGTTAAAAGATAAAGTATTTACATTAAAAGAATATACGAATTATAAAAAAGAAGAAAATTCTTTAGATATAAGAGACCCATGGGGTTATGACTTAGAAACATATAGATTTTGTGCAGCTGAAATATATAATTGTATAGAAATTTTGTTGAAAAAAATTAAAGACAATAAAAAATAATAAAAGTTAGTTTCATACTCGTAGAGCAAATTATATATTTTTTTAAAAGTGATGTCAATAAATTTGCAAAAAAATGTTTGAAAAAAAGATTGACATTTATTAATAAATATGTTATTATTCAAATACAAAACGTAGACATTGAGTCGCAGTTATTCAAAAAATAGTTGTATGTGTACCGTGAATGCACATACTTTTTTATTGTAAAAAAGGGTAGACCGTGAATCTACCCTTAGACTATTATGTATTGTTACTTTTAGTCTTAACACTGTTGATATTTTGCATTTGTTGTTGTAAAAGTATGTTTTTTTCTTTTTCACTTATAAGTTGTTTTACTAAATGCAAAATTAAATCACAATTATTCAAAAAAATAGCCTCCTTTCCGCCTTAAGAAAAGACTAACCTTTCTTATACGTAAGGTTAAGAAATATATTACTATAAGTTTTTATAAAAAGTCAATAGAATTTACAAAAAAATGTTTGTAAATTGTATATGTGTCAATGATGTGAAACAAACTTTTATAAAAAATTGTAGTACATTG
>CAJKKA010000173.1 GCA_905200315.1 uncultured Clostridium sp. | reverse complement strand
TTTATTTGTTTTTCTATAATTTCTCCATATGTTGTTAATTTAATATGTATTTTTTTCGGGTCGTCGGGGACGCCGACCCCTACATCGTTTGATTTCAATTTTGTATTATAAGTTTCAATTTTCGATAATATCTCTTTTCTATTTTTTATGCATATTGTTATATAATAACATCCTTCTTTTGAATAATCATAATCTTTTAATCTAATACTTTTTCTTTTTAATCTCAATAAATTCCTTTCTTCATTATAACAATTTGTATTTTCTTATTCAAGATTTTGTTATATTTTTTTACTGAAATATTTTTGTTTTTCCTCCCTTCGTTTAGATTTGTTTTCATTTGGATTTTTTAAGAACAAAAATCGCCTTGAAATAAATGAATTGAAAAAATAAACATATTGTAAATTTTATTTTACAATATGTTTTATTTATATAACATAAATAATAAAAATACAAGTATTTTTATTATTTTGTATTTGTATATTTTTAAAATTTAAAAATTCGGGTCGTCGAGCATTTCGGAGTTGTTCGAACGTATGTGAGATTACAAATCCGTTATACCTTTAGGTACGCCGACACCTACAGCGTTTGACATTGGTTTGTTTTATTATTTAACATATATTTTTTATATTCAGGCGTACAGAGGCGTCCGCCCCTACACCTAAAATATAAATTTTCTATAATACCAAAAAAAATACATACCTATATATTTTTTTATCTATTTTTCATCTTTTATATATTTTTCAAAATCCTCAATGTTTATATTTTTAAGTTTTTCTTGTCTTTCTTTTGTGTAATCTCCATTGCCATTACTATACATTTGTATAAATTTAATCATACCTTCGGTTCCAAGTCTTTCTTTTAAAGCCTTCAAACCTTCTTCTCTAATTTTTTCTAAATCATTTATTGGTACTGCCATTTTTTATTCACCTCCATAATAAATTTTACAGGATTAAATATTTTTATTTTTGCATTTGACTTTTTTGAAGCATTAATTAATTTTTTATCTGTTGTAATCATATAGTCTACATTTCCGCACTCAACAAATGCAATATGCAATGCATCCATTTCTTTTATATTATATTTTCTTAATTCTTTTGCTCTATTTATTATTTTATCAGAATATTCTATTTCTTGCAATTCTAATACATCATATAAATCCTCTACTTGTCTCTTTTTATTTCCATTACTTATTTTCAAAATTTCAAATTCTATTGCCATACTTCCAAATATCTCTATTTTCCTGTTTATATATTTGTTCAATATAATTTCTATTGCACTTGCCTCCATATAATTCTTTTCTTGTGACAAATCATCAAAATGTCTATTATAGCAACAATTATCTAGATATATTTTTATCATTAATAATTCATCTCCTTTATTATACTATATTTATTTTTATCTATAATCTCAGTTTTTTATTTGCCTCCCTTCGTTTAGATTTGTTTTCATTTGGATTTTTTAAGAACAAAAATCGCCTTGAAATAAATGAATTGAAAAAATAAACATATTGTAAATTTTATTTTACAATATGTTTTATTTATATAACATAAATAATAAAAATACAAGTATTTTTATTATTTTGTATTTGTATATTTTTAAAATTTAAAAATTCGGGTCGTCGGGGACGCCGACCCCTACATCGTTTGACATCATTTTATTATAATTTTATAACTTTTATGGCGGTCACTGACCGCCGCTACAATATTTATACAAAAATATAAGGCATACATACATATGCCTTAAAACGTTTTATATTATAAAATTATTTTGTTGCATTTTCAGAAAATGTAACTGTAACTGCTGTGCTTCCAGTTTTTTGGTCAAATGTTGCTTTTGTTAGTTTTTTATCTGAACCTTTTGCTGTTACATATCCATCTGTATCTAGAATATATTCACCTGTTATGGCCATTTGCTCTGCAACTTTTGTATTAGCTGTTTCTTTTGTAACAGATCCATCTGAAGAACCAGTTGTTGAATCATATTGATTTGTAGTTACTTCAAGTAAAGCTAATCTAACAGCATCTTGTGCTCCTGAAACAGAAGTTTTAATTGATGCCTCGTTAGCTTTTGAAAATATTCCACTATCTCCCATTACCATTGACAATGTTACACCTGCCAATATTAATAATACTATAATAGTGATAACTAAAGCAACTAAAGTTACACCTTTGTTTTCTTTTAACATAAAAAACACTCCTTTCTTTTATAAATTTTTATATATTATATTTATTATTAAATATAACCGAAATTTATTTAGTTCCAGTTTGTGGTAAGTAGCTTGTTGTATTGTTAGTAGTACTATTACTACTGTTTTCTTTACTAGAACTGTTTGATGTTGAAGTAGTGCTATTTGTGCTTGTGTTTGTATCTTTTGTATTTCCACTTTCTCCATCTTTTGTATTTTCTTCTGGTTTTTCTACGTCTGCAAATGGATTTTGTTTACCAGAATTATAGCTTCCACTTTTTTTAGAATTTTTTATATTTGTTTCGTCTAGTTCGTATGTTATTGTTACTGGCGTTGTTCCTTCTATATCATCCATACTCCCTATTTCTTGACTTATATTATCTGGTGTTGAGTATTCTACTTTATTCGGTAATGCTTTTTTACTTGGTGAATAATTATATAAAATTATCGCTAGTATTAGAGCTATTGCAATTAATATTAAAGTTAATATGAAAATTTCTTTTATAATTGACTTTGCTTTTGCTTTTTTCATACTCGCTTCTCCTTTATCATAAATTATTTTTTAAAGTTTGTCAATGAATATTTTGTCGAATTTTCTGTATATTTTTTCCATTATCTCACTTATTATCTAGCTGTATTGTTTACATTATTATTTGTTGTATTATTGGTTGTATTGTTTGTTGTATTTGTTGCAGTTCCCGTTGTGTCTGAATCTGTTGATGTATTTGCAGATAAGTTATCTATTTTTATTGGAACATCTTTTACTACAAATGTTGCTTTTAAATTTTCTGTGCTTTCTCCTTTTGCTAAAGCAAAATTTTCTATTTTAAATTCTAAAAAAGAATCATCTTGTAAATCAGATAAAAATAGTGCTATTCCTATATACGCACCTTCTGCTGTGAAGTTTAAATCATACATTTTTCTACCATCTGCAGATTGGCCTCCAGAAGAAGCTGTGCTTATGTCCATTTTTATCTTTATTCCTTCTTTTGTTGCATATTTTCCGACTTCTGCCCACAAATATTCTACTTCATATTCTTGTAATTCATTTGCAGCCTGAATTTGATCGTCAGTACTATATGTTGTTAAATCTGTATATTCTTCTTTTTTACTTAATAGATTTTTTGCATTTTGGTTTAACTCACTTAATTTAGATGGGTACTCACTGCTAGTAAGAGAACTGGCTGTTTCTACTTTACTTTGTATTTGGCTATCTTGTTCTTTTAAGCCTTTTAAACCAAGTGCTTTAAAGGAACCAATTGATACTCCATTTGATATTGTAAAATATGTTA
>CAJKKA010000172.1 GCA_905200315.1 uncultured Clostridium sp. | reverse complement strand
ATAATACATATTGTTAGAAAAATTAAATATAGTTTAAAACAATTATTAATACCTAATATGATGTTTGAAGATATGGGATTTAGATATATTGGACCTATTAATGGACATGATATAGAAAAAATGGAAAGCATATTAAAAATTGCTAAAAACTTAGAGGGACCAATATTAATACACGTTGTAACTAAAAAAGGAAAAGGTTATAAACCAGCTGAAGAAAATCCAGATAAATTTCATGCAACATCAAGTTTTAATATAAAAGATGGAACAGCTAAAAAAGAAAAAACAAAAGATTATTCAAAAGTTTTTGGAAATAAATTAATTGAACTAGCAAAGAAAAATGAAAGAATAGTTGCAATTACAGCATCAATGAAAGATGGAACAGGACTTGCAGAATTTAGTAAGGTATTTCCAGAAAGATTTTTTGATGCAGGAATTGCAGAACAACATGCAATTGCAATGGCAGCCGGAATGGCAAAAAACGGACTAATTCCATTTGTTCCAATATATTCTACATTTTACCAAAGAGCATATGACCAAGTAATTCATGATGTATGTTTGCAAAAATTACCAGTTATAATGTGTGTAGATAGAGCAGGAATAGTAGGAAATGATGGAGAAACGCATCAAGGAATATATGATTTATCTTTCTTTAATATTGTTCCAAATTTAGAAATATTAGCACCAAAAGATTTTAAAGAATTAGAAAAAATGATGGAATATGCAGTTAAAGCCAAAAAGCCAATTTTAATAAGATACCCTAGAGGCGGAGAAGCTAAAATTAAATTTGATGAACCAAAAGATATAAGAACAGGAAAAGCAGAGATAATAAAAAATGGAGAAAATATATCTATAATAGCTATTGGAAAAATGGTAGCAAGAGCAGTGGAAGTAGCTGATATTCTTAAAGAAGAAGGAATTAATGCAGAAGTAATAAATGCAAGATTTCTAAAACCATTGGATGAAGAAACAATAACCAATTCAATAACTAAAACAAAAGTTGTAATAACAATAGAAGATAATATTATAGAAGGTGCTTTAGGAACAAAAATTGAAGAATTAATAGTGGAAAAAAATATACAGGCTAAAATAAGAAAGTTTGGTTATCCAGATAAATTTATAAAGCATGGAACACCACAAGAGTTAGAAAAAATATATGGGTTAGATGCAGAAAATATTGCAAAGAATTGTGCTAAAATATTAGAAAAAAATTTATATGTATAGGGTGATAAATGAATAAGCAGGAATTATTAAAAAAATATAATGAAGAAGAAAAATTGTTAATTTCTAAAGTACTAGATAAAATAAAATTTGTAAAAGAAAAAAATAGAATAGAAACAACAGATTTTTTAAATATGTATGAACAAAAAATAATAAAAGAAATATTAAATAAAATAAAAGAAGAAAACTATATTTTATATGGAGGATTTGAAACCGCAGAAAGAAAATTAATATTGTTTTATCCTGAAAAATTAGAAAGTGTATTTAAAGAAAAAATTCCAGATTTCAATCAGTATATAGAAGTTGCAAGGATTGAATTGCCAAATGAAATGAATGGAAAGTATATACACAAAAACTATTTAAGTGGTTTAATGAAACTCGGAGTAAAAAGAGAAAAAATAGGCGATATAGTTGTAGCAGATGATGGTGCAGATATATTAGTAAAGCCAGATATTTTAAAATTTTTACTCCAAAATTTACCAGAACTAAAAAGATTTTCAAAAAGCAAAATAAAACAAATTGAAATAGAAAACTTAAGAAAACCAAATATACAAAAAGAAGAAATAACAATAATAGTGCAAACTTTAAGACTAGATAGTATAGTAGCAGAAATTGCTAATGTATCAAGAAATAAAGCAAATACATTTATAACATCGGAAAGAGTTCTAGTAAATTATATGGTAGAAACTAAAATTTCAAAAGAAATAAAAATAGAAGATACAATAACAATAAGAGGAAAAGGAAGATTTATAGTAAAAGCACAAGAGGGTACATCAAAAAAAGGAAAAAAAATAATCACAGTTGAGAAATTTAAATAATACTAAAAAATGTGGATGGATGTTCTATAAACAAAATATAATAAAAAAACAAAAAAATATACTATAAATAAAATTTTTGTAGTATAATACATAAGAAATAAAAATTAGGAGGAAATTATGGAAGAAAACAAAAAACAAAAGATTTATAAAATTATAATGCTTATATTTGTTACAGCTCTTGTAACAGCATTAATTACATCTGTAGTTGTTTACAATTATGCAACAAATGGAAATTCAATGAAAATAACAAGTTCATCAACTGCAACAGATTTAGAAAAATCAATATCTAAATTTAAGAAAATAATTGATGAATACTATCTTGGAGATGTAGATGAAGAAAAGCTAAAAGAAGGAGCTTTAAAAGGATACATAGAAGCTATAGGAGACGAATACACAGAATATTACACTAAAGAGGAAATGGACAGTTTTGAAGAAGATACCTTAGGTAACTTCACAGGAATTGGAATTTACATGGTAAAAGATACAGAAAATAATGTAATAAAAGTATTAACACCAATAGATGGAACACCAGCTTATAATGCGGGAATACAACCAGGAGATATAATTTCTAAAGTTGATGGAGTTGAATATACAGGAGAGCAAATGACAGAAGCAGCCAACAAAATAAAAGGAGAAGTTGGAACAACTGTTAAATTAGGAATTATAAGAGGAACAGAGAACTTAGAATTAGAAATAAAAAGAGAAAATATAAAAATAAATCATGTAGAAGGCAAAACAATTGATAATAACATTGGATATTTAAAACTTTCAACTTTTGATGAAGGTTGTGCAGATGAATTCAAACAAAAATATGATGAATTAAATGCAAATAAAAATATAAAAGCCTTGGTAGTAGATTTACGTAATAACGGTGGAGGATTAGTTGAAGAAGCTCTTAATATTGCAGATTATTTTACAGATAAAGATTCTAAACTACTAATAACAGTAGATAAAAAAGAAAAAGAAGAAATAAGAAAAGCAAAACAAAGCAAATATATAAATGTACCAGTAGTAGTTTTAATAAATGAAAATACAGCCAGTGCTTCAGAAATATTAGCAGGAGCATTACGAGATAATGGAATAGCAAAAATAGTTGGAACAAAATCTTATGGAAAAGGTGTAATACAAGAAGTATTAACCTTGCAAGATGGAACAGGAATAAAAATTACAACAAATGAATACTTCACACCAAATAAAACTAAAATAAATAAAGTGGGAATAGAACCAGATGAAACTGTAAACTTACCAGAAACAGTAAAAAATGTTCTAACAGTTGAAGAAAAAGATGATACACAATTACAAAAAGCGGAAGAAATTTTAAAATAAAAATAATTAGAAGTTAATAACTATTGACAAAAATGCAAAAAGCTAGTATACTCTTATAGTGACAATTAAAATAGATAAAATTAAAAATAGATATAAACACATATCTTAGCAGAGGAG
>CAJKKA010000171.1 GCA_905200315.1 uncultured Clostridium sp. | reverse complement strand
ATGCTTGTGCTACAGCCATTGGTTTCTTTAATGTGAAACCTAATTTTCTTGAGGCCTCGAGTTGCATTGTACTGGTTGTAAATGATGGAGCTGGTGTACGTTTTCTTTCTCCTTTTTTTACTTCTTCTACAATAAATTTAGCATTTTCAATTGTTTTTAATATTTCATCTACTTCTTGTTGTTTGTGTAATTCTAACTTTTTTCCATTTTTCCCATAGAATTTTGCTACAAATCTTTTCTTAGATTCTTTATCTAATAAATTTGCATAAATATTCCAGTATTCTTCTGGAATAAACTTTTCTATTTCATTTTCTCTATCTACAATTAACTTAACGGCTACAGATTGAACTCTACCTGCAGATAACCCTCTTCTTACTTTTTTCCATAATACAGGGCTCATTTTATAACCAACTATTCTATCTAAAACACGTCTTGCTTGTTGAGCATCTACTAAATTTAAGTCTATTGTACGTGGTTCTTTAATAGCCTTTTGTACAGCTGGTTTTGTTATTTCGTTAAATGTAACTCTATTTGGCGCATCTTCTGGTATATCTAAAATATGTGCTAAATGCCATGCTATTGCTTCTCCTTCACGGTCAGGGTCAGTTGCGAGAAATACTTTTTTGGCTGATTTAGCTTCTTTTTTTAAAGACTTTATTAAATCTCCTTTTCCCCTAATATTTATATATTGTGGTTCAAAAGTTTTTTCATCTACACCCAATTTAGATTTTGGTAAATCTCGTATATGTCCCATAGATGCTACAACCTTTGTACTACCTCCTAAAAACTTCTTAATTGTATTTGCCTTTGCAGGTGATTCCACAATTATTAATTTATCTGCCATATTTTCTCCCTTCAAAAATAATTATTTTTTGCTTAAACTATTCTAAGACATAATTTAATAAATTGCAACTAATATATAATTATTCTAAATGATCCTGCATAATCCTGTTCATTTTCTTTTATTTCTTCTGCTATAAATTTATAATTAGATTTTTTTAATATATCTAACATATTATTTATACTTGTGTCTGCAACTTTTGCTGTTTCGTCTCCTTTTAATCCATAATTTGCTCCATTGCTTATTAGATAATTGCATTTTTCTTGTTTTTCTTCGTCTGTTAAATTTGTCCAATATTTATAGTTATTTGCTTCATTTTTTTCACCTATATATACTTGTTCTCCATTATTTCCTTCTGTATTTTGTTTGCTTAAATATTCTCCAATCCAAATTCCTGCAACTTGAATATTATTTTGAGAAAAACAACTTGGTAAATAATATTTGTCATTTTCTATATTATCACTTTCATTATTTATTTGAGTTGAACTTCCATCTTTACAGGTATTATCTGTATTTAAGAATTTTATATCTACACTTTCATCGGAATTTATTTTGTATGCAAATCTTGGCACATACACAAATGAACTTCCCTCGTTTGTTATTTTTCCTGTATCTGTATCATAGTTTCCATCTTGCAACATTATTTTAGCTACTTTTTCTTTAGAATAGTCGAACCAATTAGTTGCATATTTATTTGTTGCTTGTGTTTCTGAACTTATAGGAATCATTCCCTCATATAGGTTTGGAATAATTTCTAAGCTATCTTTATAAATTGTTTCTTTTGTTTTTAGTCTTTCACCTGTAACTGTTTCTTCTTTACCTTTTCTAGAATTATATTTTATTGTTACTGTTATTTGCTTTACTAAATCTTCTTTATCTGTATTTCCATCCATTTCATTATATTTTGCAATTTTCACTTCTGCTTTGTAAGGTGTGGATAAATTTGTTTGTGCATTCCCGTTTCCCACAATTGTTCCAGATAATTTATCTGAATCTATTTTATTTATTACATCTATTATTTCGTTTTCTAAATTATCGTAGCTTATAAGTTCCATAGATTCAAAAATTTTACTTAAATATGTTGTTGCCTCTGAATGTCTTTTACTTATTGTTGATGATATATAAGAATTGTAAAATAATGCTGAAATTAAGCTTGTAAATAACACCAATATAGTTATAGAAATTACAATATCAACTTGAGTAAATCCACTATTTTTTTTTAAGTTTTTCATCCTAAACTCCTTTGTTAAATAATTATAATAAAATGTAGTTAATAATAAAATTAGATATTATATATGTTATAACGTTGCATATACACATAAAAAATGCTACTGGTAATTTTATTTTCTTTTTTTCTTTTTTCACATATTTCTTTCTATTAATTATTTTTTTTAATATAACATATAATGCACATGCTAAACCTGTATAAATTGCTGTAAGTAAAAATACTGTTTCTCCTGTAAACATACACATTGTAATTGCAAGCATTAATACATTTAGTGTATAGCTTTCTTCACCTTTTTTACGTATTTTTATTGTATCTAATATTACCAATAATAATATAAATACTAAATATCCTACATATCTTATAATATCTAAATTAGTTGTAATATACATATAACTCATATATATTGCAACAATTGTTATTGTATATAACAAAACTTGTTTTTGTATTTTTATTTTTTCTTTGTCTATTCCGGCAATTATAAATATTCCTGCGAAATATAATGCTGAAAATGCAAGTAAAATTAGTTTTTCTTTTTCTAAATTATATAGATTTATATTTAGCGAATATGTAAACGCAACAAATGTAAGACCTGAAAGCACCTCTAAAATACAATAACGTGGCTTTATTTTCATTCCACAATATCTACATTTTCCTCTTAAAAATATATAGCTAAACACAGGAAACAAATCTAAAAATCCTAATTTATGCTTGCAATTAGGGCAAAAAGAATGTTCATGTGTTATATCTAATCCAAGTGGTATTCTATAAACTGCAAGTGTATAAAAGCTTCCAAAATATGCTCCCATAATAAAAATTAATATGTATAAAATTGCTGTTATCATAAAAAATTTCTCCTTTGTATATTGGCTATTCAATAGTATATAGCGCATTTTTTGTATTATATCATAATTTAGCTAATTTTATATTACATTTTTGTTACAAAAAAGTGGCTTCGCCACGCGGGTCGTCGGGGACGCCGACCCCTACATTCAAAATAGGAATTTCCTATAATACAAAAAAAGCAGGTTAAACCTGCTTTTATTTATACATACTATAATTTTTCTATTTCTTCTTTTGTTAATCCTGTTATTTCAACTATTGTTTCTATTGAAATGTTCTTTTCTTTCATTTTCTTTGCAGTATCTCTTATTCCTCTCTTATAAGAACTATTTATTCTTGTATTTTCTTCATATATTGCTTTTTCTCTCCACCATGCTAATTGTTGCATTCTCTCATCTTCTGTTATCTTATCTAGCTTCTCTTTGGCTTCTTTTAATTCTTCGTTTTCTGCCATTTTTTCCTTCACTCTCCTTGAATCCATCTTACTGGATTATTTTGCATATATTTTATTATCTCGTAATATTCCTTTTCATTTCTTATTATGTGTTCATAGTAATTTCTTTGCCAGATTTTGTTTTCTATTTCCTTATTTGTTAGTCTTTTTAACGTAGAAACAATAAGTGGTA
>CAJKKA010000170.1 GCA_905200315.1 uncultured Clostridium sp. | reverse complement strand
TTTTAAGAAAAATTCCTTCATGATTTCATTTATTTTTAAAGTTTGTTCTCTGATATAATCTATTTCTTCTTGAGTTGCTAATTTTAATGCTACTGCATGGTCATCATTTATAAGTGGGTCTCCATATTCATCATTTTTATATGACATTTCAAATATTGGTTTGTCTAATACTATTCCTTCTTCTACTCCATATCTTTTGCAGAAAGAACCTGCTGTGATATTTCTGATTATAACTTCTAGTGGTAGGATTGTAACTTTTTTTACTAATTGTTCTCTATCTGATAAAGCTTTTATGAAATGTGTTTTTATTCCTGCTTTTTCTAATGTTTCAAACATTATTGTACAAATTTTATTATTTAAGATACCTTTTGATGCAATTGATGCTTTTTTTTCACCATTGAATGCTGTTGCATCGTCTTTGTAATAAACTACATATTCATTTTCATTTTCTGTACTGTAAACTTGTTTTGCTTTTCCTTCATATAATAACATTTTTGTTACCTCCCAAAATTTTCACAAATATTTATTTACTGTTTTATTACTAACATATCTCTGCTTTTTCTACATTATCTTGTATTATTTATTTTTATAATTCTTGATTTATGCTTTTATCATCATCTAATACCTTTTGAGCCATTTCTTGTCTATATGTTTTTAAGTCTTCTTTTAATTTAGGATATTTTATACTCATTATTTGCATTGCCATTAATGCTGCATTTAACCCTGAATCTATAGTTACTGTAGCAACTGGTATTCCTTTTGGCATTTGAACCATTGATAATAAGGAATCCATACCATCCATAGTAGATGATTTTATTGGCAACCCAACTACAGGTATTAATGTTGATGCTGCTATAACCCCTGATAAGTGGGCTGCTTTTCCTGCTGCTGCTATTATTACATCAACTTCTCCATCAATTGATTCTATAAAAGAAACTAATTCCTTTGGTGTTCTATGAGCTGATAAAATTCTTACTACTACTTCAACACCGTATTTTTCTAAAAAGTTTATACCTTCTTCAAGTTTAGGATAATCTGATTTAGATCCCATTACGATTGCAACTTTCATAAGTAATTTTCCTCCATTAATAATATATTTATATAAAACTTAATTTTGTATTAAATTTAAAATTCTTAACTAAATTTTATTTTTAACCTTTTATTTTCGTATTTTTATTCATTTTAACGAACTATACACTTGTATTCTATATTAATATTCATACTTTATCAATACATATTTTTAAAAAATGATTTTTTTATTTTGTTTTAGGATTATTTTACCATTTAGTTTCAAGTTTATTTTACCATATAACTGTGTCTTTTTTTAATTTAAAACTAAAAATGCTGTTGCATAAACCAATTTTTATACAACAGCATATATTTTATAAATCAAATCCCTTAAATCCCTTTTTACTTTTTATTCGCAGTGCAAATATTATTTTAAAAATACAAATCTGCATATAAATATTAAACTTAACACTATTAATGAAATATTTATATCTTCTTTTTTATTTGTAACTAATTTTAATAGTGTATAAGATACTATACCGAATATTATTCCATCTGCAACACTATTTGTAAGTGGCATTAGAATAAATGTTAAGAATGCTGGTATAGCATTTGTGTAATCTTCAAAATCAATCTCTTTAAAACAGCTAGCCATCATAACCCCCACAATTATAAGTACCGCTCCTGTTGCTTGTGATGGTATTGCTATAAATAATGGCGCTAAGAATAGAGATAATACAAATAAAACCCCAACAGTAAATGCAGTAAGTCCTGTTTTTCCACCTTCGCTGATTCCTGCCGAACTTTCCATAAAACAAGTAACTGTTGATGTCCCAAGAACTGCCCCCACAGTAGTTCCTATCGCATCTGCCAACATGGCTTGTTTTGCTTTTGGTATTTTACCATTTTCATCAATTAGATTTCCTTTTGCTGCTACTCCAACCAAAAATCCTACTGAATCAAATAAATCCATAAATAAGAAAGTAAATACCACTATCACCATATCCAAACTAAATATTTTTTCAAGCGGAACGCTAAAGGCTTGCATAAAAGTTGGTGCTAGTGATGGAACATTAAGTGAAACTATTTTTGTTGGTAAAGTTACTATTCCTGTCAACATTCCTATTGCTGATGTTAATAATATTGATAGTAATAATGCTCCTCTTACATTTCTACAAACTAATATTCCTGCAATAACTAATCCTACCACACTTAATACTACAAGTGGATCGTGTAAACTCGATAATGCCAATGTCCCATTTGCAGTATTTATAATCCCTGCATTTGTCATTCCTACTGATGCTATAAATAGTCCAACACCTGCTGTAACAGCATTTTTAAGATCTTTTGGGATACAATTTATTATTTGTTCCCTTAAACTTGTAACCGTTAAAATTATAAATAACACACCCTCTATAAATACACCTAAAAGTGCCATTTGCCATGTATATCCCATCTGTAAAACGACCGTATATGCAAAGAATGCGTTAAGCCCCATTCCTGGTGCAAGTGCAATTGGATAATTTGATAAAAATGCCATAACGAAACATGATATTGTTGCTGATAATGCAGTTGCAACAAATACAGCCCCCGCATCCATTCCTGCCTCTGCCAGCATATTTGAATTTACCGCTAATATATATGCCATTGTCATAAATGTAGTAATACCAGCGATTATTTCTGTTTTCACATTTGTACCATGTTCACTTAATTTAAACACCTTTTCTAGTAAATTATTTTGGTTAGCTTTTTGTTGAGTAGCTTGCATAACTCTTCCCCCCATTTTATATATTTTCAAAGTTATAATAATGTTTTTTAGAAATGAATGTGTGCAAATAGATTTGCTTTCGAGGAGAGTTCAATAGATATTTACATACTACAAGGAATTTATTTTGTAGAGTAAAATGCTTTTTGAAAATCTAATTAAAAAGGTGCCTACTTCAACTAAAGTAGACACCTCTAATATCTTATCCAAATCAAGTTTTTATTTTATACTTTTAAATTATGTTCTAAAATTAAAAATTCTATTTTATATTCTTAAAAAAGTATAGACTAATCCCTTGATTATCATGATATCTAGGTGGCGCTCTCGCGGAAGCTCTCCTAATTAACTAATATTAAGCAGGCTTCCTGGCTTACAGATCAACGCGTTACTTTCCTTCTCACATACAAATGGCATGCAATGGATTATTAAGTATTGCTCCCTAGAATACAGTGACCGGATCGCTTAGGATTCTAACCTAATTTCCTTTTATTCAAACTTCTGGCGAAATTTGACCACTTAATATCATAATAATATTCATTTCTATGGAAAAATAGTAGCACATTATGGAATTATTTGTCAACTTTTTTTACACATTTTTATTATATTTTTTCCTTTTATATCCATTATTTTATTGTTCTTGGTATATGATTTTATATATAATAAAAGTATATATAAAAACCCTCTAAATATATTAGAAAGGATGATAAACATATGAAAAACATGCATGATTTTTATTGTGGAACTATGTTTGATGCTTATGAGTTTTTTGGTGCTCATATTTACAGCAAAAATGGTACTAAGGGAATTATTTTCAGGGTTTATGCTCCTAGCGCAAAA
>CAJKKA010000169.1 GCA_905200315.1 uncultured Clostridium sp. | reverse complement strand
AATCATTAAAAAACCTTCAAGCTATATTAAAAGAAGCTGGAGCTGATTTCTCAAATGTAGTTAAAACTACTGTATTCATAAAAGATATGAATGAATTCGCTCAAATAAACGAAGTATACGCTGAATACTTTGGTGAAAATAAACCTGCTAGAGCTTGTGTTGAAGTTGCAAGACTTCCAAAAGACGTTAAAGTTGAAATAGAATTAATAGCAGTATTATAATAAGAAAAACGCTGTCTTAGTTAAACTAAGGCAGCATTTTTTTTGCTAAAATTAACACATAAGATTATTCATAATATTGGTATTAAAGTATTAATATGTAAAAAATAAAATTCTTATGCTATAATAGAGACTAGGGTAAATTTAAAGAAATATAAAGTAAAATACAAATGAGGAATTGGAATGAAATATAAATTAATTGTTTCAGATATGGATGGAACGCTACTTGGAGATAATCACAAAATAACAGAAGAAAACAAAATAGCTTTAAGTAAAGCCCTAGAAAAAGGTGTTAAAATAGTACCAGCTAGCGGTAGGATTTATAATTCAGCTAGAGAACATTTTGATTTTTTAGATATAAATACACCTTTAATTGCATGTAATGGGGCTATAATAAAGGAAACAAAAACAAATAAACTTATATATAAAAATAATATACCAAATGATATATGTTTAAAAATAATAGATATTTTTGAAAAGAATGAAGTGTATTATCAACTTTATTCAGAAAATACTATGATGTGCAAAAATTTAAGCAAAGAAGATCAAAGGAAAACAAAAGAAAGACTTAAAAATTTTTTTAATGATGATATAAATGTTCATTTTGGAGATGATTTAAAAGAAGAAGTTGTAAAACATAAAATCCTAAAAATTATAGCAATTGATGATTATGATATGGATAAATTAAAAAAAGTAAAAGAAGATCTTGCTCAAATAGAAGATATTGAAATAACATCATCATGGTTTAATAATGTAGAAATTATGCACAAAGGGGTAAATAAAGGAGAGGCTTTAAAAGCTTTAATAAATTATTTAGGAATTGATAAAGACGATGTCATTGCATTTGGAGATAATTACAACGATTTGCCTATGCTTGAACTTGCAGGCATTGGTGTAGTTATGGGAAATGCTAATGATGAAGTAAAAGAAAACGGTGATTATATTACTGCTAAAAATACAGAAGA
Organism: uncultured Clostridium sp.; assembly: GCA_905200315.1. The sequence continues at coordinate 2,452 of CAJKKA010000169.1, read as the reverse complement.
TGGGGTAGCAAAAGCAATTTATAAATTCTTAAAAATATAGATTGTAGTAATGATTATTTTTTAAAAATCATCATTATATATCAAAAAATGGAGAGGATGGAATGATATGAAGTTATGGGGTGGCCGTTTTAGAAAAGGCGAAAATAAATTAATGGAGGAATTCAACAAATCTTTTGGATTTGACTGTGTTTTATATAAAAAAGACATAGAGGGAAGTTTAGCTCATGTATATATGCAAGTACAAGTTGGGCTTTTAACAGAGGAAGAAGGAAAACAAATAACAGAAGGGCTTCAAGGTATATTAGCAGATATTGAATCTGGAAAATTAGCTTTAAGCGGTGATTATGAAGATATACATAGTTTTGTTGAAATAAACCTAATTGAAAGAATCGGAGATGTAGGTAAAAAACTACATACTGCTCGTAGTAGAAATGACCAAGTTGCTTTAGATATGAGATTATATGCAAGAGAAAAAGCAAATGATATGGTAGGTCATATTGCGAGCTTAAAAGAAACAATAAAGGAAGTAGCTGATAATAATTCAGTTATAATGCCAGGATATACTCATTTACAAAGAGCACAAGTAGTTACATTTAAACATCATTTAATGGCATACTACAATATGTTTGACAGAGATGAAAAGAGAATAAAAAATGCTTTAGAAATATTAGATGAATCACCTTTAGGATGTGGAGCATTAGCAGGAACTACACATAATATAGATAGAAATATAACTGCACAAAAATTAGGATTTAAAAAACCAATGGATAACTTTATGGATGGTGTAAGTGATAGGGATTACCTTCTTGAGCTTATGAGCGATTTTTCTATAATAATGATGCATTTAAGTAGATTAAGTGAAGAATTAGTATTATGGAGTTCTCAAGAATTTAAATTTATAGAAATGGATGATTTATTTACTACAGGAAGCTCTATAATGCCACAAAAGAAAAATCCTGATGGGGCAGAACTTATAAGAGGTAAAACTGGTAGAGTTTACGGAAACTTATTTGCATTATTTACTGTAATGAAAGGGATACCACTAGCTTACAACAAAGATATGCAAGAAGATAAAGAAGGATTCTTTGACAGTGTAAAAACTCTTGAAATGTGTATACAAATCATGGAAGGTATGATAGGAACTTTAAAAGTTAGAGAAGATAATATGAAAAAAGCTGTTAAAGGCGGATTTTTAAATGCTACAGAAGTTGCTGATTATTTAGTTAATAAAAATGTACCATTTAGAGATGCACATAGCATAGTTGGACAAATAGTTATATATTGTGAAGACCACAATAAAGCTATTGAAGAATTAGAATTAGATGAATTATTAAAATTCAGTCCTGTATTTGAACAAGATATATATGATTTTATAGATTATAATAATATAATTGAAAAAGGCATTAAGAAGAATTTAAAATAATATAACTTTATATGACAATATAAAAAGCTATGCAAATTTTTGCATAGCTTTTACTTATCTGAATTATTATCTTTTCTTTCTTGGAGTACTTTTTCTTTGTACATTTTTTTTATGATTTTTAGTATTCTTCTTTTTATTTTTTTTAGATAATTGTCTCATTTTTCTTCTATATTTTTTTCTTATTACGGCATAAGCTAAAAATAATACAAATGCTAGTATTAAGAATAATATTATTTTAAATAGAATTTTTAAGAAATTACTCTCTGTAAAAAATGCAAAAGTACTATGAATTTCACTAGTTGATACTAAATCTATTGTTTTTTCTAATTTATTACCGTTATAAACATCTAAAGTACCGACTTTATCACCTTCATAAATTGGCAAATGATAATCTAAGTTTTCTTTATAGGTATAATCAGAATTTTGAGCTTCACCGTTTTTTAATATTAATTTATAACTTGATTTCGGTTGATAAATAAATTCTTTTTCTTTAGAAAATAAGACTCTTTTTGTTTTTGTATAATCATCTTTATTAATTATTGTTTTTGAAGTATAATTTTCAAATCCATAATCTAATAATGTTCTTGAATCTACATATACATTAGTTCCAAAACTTTTAAAAACAGCCGCTATAACTCTCATATCATTTTTAACAGCACTACTTAATAAACATCTACCAGCAAGATCAGTGTATCCTGTTTTAATACCATCAACAATATCGTATTTTATAGGAATAGATTGTTTTCTGTATGTTATTTTATCATTAGATGTTAAAAATAAATTTGTATTAGTAAAATAACGAGAAGTATTTATTTTACTGGTAGCAGTATTTTGTTGTTTAAACGAAATTGATTTTGTACTTACAATTTCTCGAATTACTTTTTCACTCATTGCCTTTCTAGCAAGCATTGCCATATCATATGGTGTTGTATAGTGGTTATCATCTGGAAGACCATGAGGGTTATTAAAATGGGTATTTAATGCACCTGCTTTTTTAGCTTCTTTATTCATTAATTGTGCAAAGTCTTG
>CAJKKA010000168.1 GCA_905200315.1 uncultured Clostridium sp. | reverse complement strand
AGTTGTAACAGAAGGTTTAGGAGGTTATACTTGGAATAAAAATTCAAGATTGAATAGAATAACAGCATGGAATAATAATCCTTCACAAGATATTCCTTCAGAAATAATTTATTTAAAAGACACACAAACAGGAAAATATTGGTCATTAGGAGCAAGACCATGTCCAGATAATAACGAATATTATATTAAATATGGATTTGGTTATTCTGAATATGAACATTTTAGTTTAGGAATAGAACAAAAATTAACTGTTTTTGTTCCAAATAAAGAAAGTGTAAAAATTAATGTGCTAAATATAAAAAATACTTTGCCAGAAACTAAAAAACTAAAATTAATTTATTATATTAAACCTGTTCTAGGGGAAGATGAACTTAAATCTAATGGTTATATTAATGTAGAAAAAGATGGTAATATTATATTCTTAAAGAATTTATATGCAGAAGAATTTAAAAATGAAATAGCTTTTATTGGAGTTAGTGAAAAAATTAAATCGTTTACAGGAAATAAGAAAAGCTTTATTGGAAGCGGGAATATTGCAAATCCAGAGGCAATAAATAAAATAGAATTAGACAAAGAAAGTGGACTAGGAAGTAATTCGTGTGCAGCTATAGAATTGGAAATAGAACTTAAAGCATATGAAGAAAAGGAACTTACAATCTTACTAGGAGAAGAAGAAAATAAAATTAATATAAAAGATATAGTTTACAAATATACAAATATAAGTAATTGTAAAACAGAATTGCAAAATGTAAAAAATAAATGGAATAATATTTTAGGAAAAATTCAAGTTGAAACACCAATGGAATCTATAAATATATTATTAAATGGATGGGCTTTATATCAAAGTTTAGCATGTAGATTATATGCAAGAACAGGTTATTATCAATCAGGAGGAGCTTTTGGTTTTAGAGACCAGTTGCAAGACACTTTGTGTTTTAAGAATATTAAGCCAGAAATAATTAAAAATCAGATAATAAAACATGCTGCTCATCAATTTATTGAGGGAGATGTAGAACATTGGTGGCACGATGAAACAGAAAGAGGAATTAGAACTAAATTTTCGGATGATTTATTATGGCTTGCATATATGTGCACAGAATATATAGTTGTAACAGGAGATACAGAAATTTTAGATATAGAAGTTCCATACTTGCAGGGAGAATTATTAGATGAAAACACAAGTGAAAGATATGATAAATATGAAAAAACAGAAGACAAAGAAAGCATATATTACCACTGTATAAAAGCTATAGATAAAAGTTTAAATTTTGGAGAAAATGGATTACCAAAAATTGGTTCTGGAGATTGGAACGATGGATTTTCAGAAGTTGGACCAAAAGGAAAAGGCGAAAGTGTATGGCTTGGATTTTTCTTATATTTAATATTAAATAGATTTGCAAAAATACTGGATTTAAAGGATGATAAAGAAAAGGCAGAGGAATACAGAAAGCAAGCAGAAACTTTAAAAAGAAACTTAAATAAAAATGCTTGGGATGGAAGATGGTATAAAAGAGCTTTTATGGACGATGGAAATGTTCTTGGAAGTATAGAAAACGAAGAATGCAGAATAGATAATATTGCACAAGCTTGGTCTGTAATTTCAGAAGCAGGAGATAATGACAAAAAATATATATCTATGGAAAGTTTAGAAAATCATTTAATAGATAAAGAAAATTCTATAATAAAATTGTTAGATCCACCATTTGATAAAAGTAAATTAGAACCAGGATATATAAAAGCTTATATGCCGGGAGTAAGAGAGAATGGAGGTCAATACACACACCGGAGCAATATGGACAATAATAGCAGAGGCAATGTTAGGTTTTGGAGATAAAGCAACAGAATATTTTAGAATGATAAATCCAATAGAACATTCACGAACAAAAGAAACAGCCCAAAAATATAAAGTAGAACCATATGTAATTGCAGCAGATATATATGGAGCGGGAAATTTAGCAGGTAGAGGAGGCTGGACTTGGTACACAGGTTCAAGCAGTTGGATGTATAAAGCTGGAATAGAATATATTTTAGGAATGAAAATAAAAGGAAATATAGAAAATAAAAAGCAAACATTAACTTTTAACCCGTGTATTCCAAAGGGGTGGAAAGAATACTCAATAAAATATAAATACGGAAATAGTGTATATAATATAAAAATAAAAAATCCGAATGGTAAAAATACAGGTGTTGAAAAATTTATTTTAAATGGAAAAGAAGTTGAAACAAAGGGAATTGTTTTGGAAGAAAATTCTGGAATAAATAATGTAGAAATAATAATGTAGCGGCGGTCATTGACCGCCATGTTATTTGGAATTTGAAATATAAGAAAGATATATTAATATTCAAATAAATTAATGTTAAACGTTGTAGGGGCGGACGCCTCTGTCCGCCCGCAAATAAAATTACAGAAAAATGTTTATTATATATATAAAATGTAAATAATGCTACAAGGAGTTTATAATATAAGATACTTACTAAATAAAATCCACAAAAAAATAATTTTTGTTTAGTACAATAAACAAAAATTGACAAAAGAAAATAATTACGATACAATAGAATAAAATAAATCTTATAAAGGGGAGAAATTTATGATTATTCGTGAAAAATATTTATCTGAAATTAGACCATTCTATGACCAAGATTTGATAAAAGTTATAATGGGAGTTAGAAGATGTGGTAAATCAGTTATATTATTACAAATAATAGATGAATTAAAAGCAAGTGGAATACCTGAATCTCAAATAATATATATAAACTTTGAATATGAAGATTATGCTTTTATACAAAATGATATGGATTTACACAATTATGTTAAAGAAAAAATAGTAAGTAAAGATAAATATTATTTATTCTTTGATGAAATCCAGAATGTAGAACATTGGGAAAAAGCAATAAATTCTTTTAAAGCATCTAAAAATGTATCAATATTTATTACAGGCTCTAATAGTGATTTATTATCTGGAGAACTTGCTACACATATAGCAGGAAGATATGTAAGTTTTAAAACTTATCCATTCACATTTAAAGAAGTATGTGAGTTGAAAAAAATAACAGATAAAAAAGATATAGAAGAAGCATTTGATGACTATATCACTTGGGGAGGAATGCCTCAAAGATTTATGCTGACAGACGAAATTCAGACAAGAACATACTTATCAGACGTTTATAATTCTATATTAGTAAAAGATATTATATCGAGGTTTAATATAAAGGATTTAGATTTATTTAATAGAATAGTAGAATATATAGTTACAACACCATCTCAAAATTTCTCAGCAGAGAGCTTATCAAATTATTTTGCAAATAAGGCTGATAGAGAAGTTTCGAAAATAACTTTATACAACTATTTAGAATATATGACAAAAGCTATGATAATAAATAAAGCTGATAGATATGATGTTAGAGGGAAAAGAATATTAAATGGAAAATACAAATATTATTTAACTGATTTAGGTTTTGGACAAATAATGAACATTGGAAAAAGACCACAACTAGGAGCATATTTAGAAAATATTGTATATAATGAATTGCTATCTAGAGGATATGATGTTAAAGTCGGAAATTTAGAAAATGGAGAAATGTGCGTCCAAACGGCACGACGCTCCGCACGACGGCAGCCTCACGCATCGTGGTTT
>CAJKKA010000167.1 GCA_905200315.1 uncultured Clostridium sp. | reverse complement strand
GTATTTACCATATTCTGAAGCTCTGAACTTTCTTTCGTCACATCTGCTTTCTTAATAAATATGGAGTATAAATTAATAGCATTAGACATTGATGGTACTTTATTAAATAGTTCCAATCAAATTACAGACAATGTCAAAGAAGCAATAAAAAAAAGTAAAGAAAAAGGCGTTAAAGTCGTTTTATGTACTGGAAGACCTTTAAAGGGTGTTGAAGATTTCCTTGAAGAATTAAACCTTAAAGAAGAAGGAGACTATGTCACTACATTTAATGGTGCTCTTGTTCAAGATGCATATACTGGTAAACCTATTTCTCATTTAACTTTAGACTATAATGATCTTTGTGATTTATATAATCTTAGTTTAGAAATCGGTTCTAGAAGCCATTTCTACGATACAAAAACTGTATACACTTTTAACTTAGATGTAAGTGATTATACTATCCTTGAATCTTACTTAACTGGAGCACATCTAAATGTTACTACTTTAGATAAAGTTCCAAAAGATATAGGTATGTCTAAATTTATGATGATAGATCATCCTGAAATACTAGATGAGTGTATCAAAAAAATACCAGAAGAATACTATGAAAAATACACTATAGTTAGAAGTACACCTTTCTTCTTAGAAATTTTAAATAAAAATGCAAATAAAGGTGCTGGTATCAATCTTTTATCTCAAAGACTTGGTATAAAACAAGATGAGGTTATATGTGTTGGTGATGCTGGAAATGATAAACATATGATAGAATACGCTGGTCTTGGAGTTGCTATGGGGAATGCAACTGATGAAATTAAAGAAATTGCAAATTACGTTACCCGTACTAATGACGAAGACGGAGTTGCTCACGTTATAGATAAATTTATATTAGCAAGATAGAAAACGGAGGTTAAAAACCTCCGTTTAATTTATTCATTAGGTAAAAATATTGAAAATATACTTCCCTTTTGTGAAGAAGATACTTTTATATAACCATTTTGTTTTGTTATTATTTCTCTGCTTAAATAAAGACCAATACCTATTCCCTCTTCATTTAAAACATTTATTCCCCTATAAAATCGTCTAAAGATTTTAGGAATTTCTTCTTCAGGTATTCCTACCCCAGAATCTTTTATATCTATTCTTGTAAACATCTCATATTTTTCTATATTTATAGAAATTTTACTGTTATTTGGAGAATATTTTACTGCATTTTCAACTATATTAAATATTGCCTCTGTAGTCCATTTTTTATCGTATTTTATTTCTATTTTATTTTCTGTGTTAAATTCTATATTGATATTTTTATTTTTAGCTTTTCTATAAACTGAAGTTATTGCATCTAATATAGATTCATTTATATCACATTTTGTTTTGTGTAAATTAATAACTGAACTCTCTAATCGAGACATCTTTATCATATTTTCAACTAAAAAACATAGCTTGTTCAGTGACAATAAAATCACCTTATTAAATTCTTTTCTGTCTTCTTCTGATAAATCATCATCTTGCAAAAACTCACTATACATCTTCATATTTGTGAGTGGTGTTTTAAGTTGATGTGCTATATCTGATATTAAGGATTTTATTTCATTTTTTTCATCTTCCATTTTTTTATTTTGAGCTTTTAATATATTTATTAATTTCAACGTCTGATGTTGGAGTTTTGAAAACATAGAGTCGTCTATCATAGAAAATACTTCTTCTTCCCTCATATCAGAAATAGTTGATAACATATCTGACAATTTAACAAGTATATCGTTCATATATCTAGTAAAATTTCTCTTTTTTAAATAAAATAAAACTAAAATTGCAATAGTAAAAATAAATGTAATAATCGTAATTTTAATATTATAATCTTTGCTTAATATAAAAATTAAAGCATTAAATATTATACATATTATAATAAGTATAAAATCTAAAATTTTATCCATAATTATTCTCCAAGCGTATAACCTATCCCAAATAACGTAATTATGTACTCAGGATTTTTTGAATCATCTTCAATCTTTTTACGAATTCTTCTTATATTGACCGACAGAGTATTATCATCAACATAATTTCCATTATAATCCCACAATTTATCTAGTAATATTTCCTTTGTCATTGCTCTTCCTTTATTTTTGCAAAGTATTTCTAGCAATTTATATTCTGTTGCACTTAACCTAATTTCTTCATTTCTTTTATAAACTCTTCTTGCCTCAAAATCTATCTTCAAATCTTTATATACAAATAATTTTTTAGAATGGATGTCACTTCTTTTCAATATTGCATTTATCTTAAATTTCAAAACTTCTATTGAAAATGGCTTTGATATATAATCATCGCATCCACTTTCAAACCCCTTTATCATATCCTCTTCTGTATCATTAGCTGTAAAAAATACAATTGGAAAATCTATTTTCTCTTTTATCTCATTACATAAATCAAGTCCACTTCCATCTGGCAAACCTATATCTAATAATAGAAAGTCAACTTCATTTTGTTGTATTAGTTTTTTGCCCTCTTCTTTTGTATATGCACACATTGTATTATATCCATCTTTCTTTAGAGCAAATGCTACACCTTTATTTAGCATTCTATCATCTTCTATAATTAAAATATTTTTCATATACCCTCCAAAATACAATAAGCCACGGAAGGCATTTTTATTCAAAAGTATTTTTATTACTTTTAATTTTGCCAATCCGTGACACTATATTTTACTTATTTATTTCCCTTAATCTATCTATAACACTTTGCTTTGAGCTAAATTTATAAACTATGCCTGGTGTTATAGAACAAACTAAAGTTATAACTATAACTAAGAAAATAAGCTGACTTGTTGGGAATATGAATTTCGCATAATCCGCCAAGTTTTGTGTCATCTCAGCTATTACATATATAATTCCCAAACCAAGTGTAAATATCATTCCCAAAGTTATACCTGCATAATATAACCCTTCATAAGTAAGCATCTTTTTAATCTGTTTCTTAGTCATTCCTACACTTTCCATTATAGCAAGTTCTCTCAATCTTGTACTTACATTTGTAACCATTACATTTATAAAATTAAGTAATCCTATAAATATAAATATTATTGCAATTCCACCACCGACTACATTCATCATAATTTTGCTTTGTGTGAAATTTTCAGATGCATCCATTTTTGCATCTATATATCCTTCCTTTTGCATAGAATTTAATTTTTTCTTTATATATTTACTGTATTCTTTTTTACAATCTACTGTTATCCAATCTGTCATCTTATCATTTTTTAAATTATTTATAAGAGATTTACTCATATACACATATGGTATTCCAACTTCATTATCACCAGAAAACTTAATTACTTTTTCACCATCAGATATCAATTGTACATTTGCAGTAACTTGTTTGTCTTTTTTATTATTTTTTAATGTTAATTTTTCATTTGAGAAATCATAATTTTTATCACCATCATAAAAAAATCCGTCTACAAGAACTAACTTTCCTTCATTAAATGCTTTAACATCTATTTTTCCACCTTCTATTTTATTAATTTTTTCTATATCATCTTTATCTAAAAAGGCAACCAGTGTTTTTAATTTGTCAGGATTTTTCTTTATTTGGTCTATATATTTATTTAATTGTTTCTTGTAAGTATCTGGATCTGAATATGTTTTGAAATGAATTTGTTTGACGCATTGTGTCAGGCGTTTGCTACTACGGCAACAGGTGG
>CAJKKA010000166.1 GCA_905200315.1 uncultured Clostridium sp. | reverse complement strand
AAAGCTATTATAGGAGGAATGTCTTTTTATAATGAACCATCAATGTCATTTATGACAGAGTTGTTTAATAGAGATAGTGTTAGATATTGTGTAATACCTTTTGAGGAACAAACATATTCAAAATACCTAGAAGGATTAGTAAATTGTAAAATATCATTAAGTGGATATTCAAAAATATTTATGCAAGCTTTAAAAGAGTTATCAAATATGGTATATCCATTGGTAGGTGGAAGAACAACAAAGTTAAGTAAAAAAAATACATATAAACCTGTGAATAATAGCTATAAATCAGCAACATTTTCACAAGGAATGAATGATACATTAAATCAAATGAAAAGAAATTATTAATATATTATAATTGAGGTGAGAAGCTTGCTTATTGTAGCAGTAATAGTAGTTTTAGTTTTAATAATAATAACACTAGTAATATATAATATGTCTATTCATAAAAAAGTAGTATCTTTTAGTAATTTAAATGATAAAATTAATAGTTTAAATATACTACAAAATTTTATGGATACAATCGGAGAAGATTCTTCTGTAGACAACAAATTATCAAAAATAAATAACATTATTCTTCAAAGATATGAACCGTTAAAATATTCTACAATTGTTGTTTTTGATGGTGCAGAATATGTTGTTAAAGCATCAAATGTTGACGAAAAGCATTGGGATACATTAACAAACTTATACAATGAAGAAATATTTAAAGATAGTATTTCTTCTGCAACTCCAAAATATGTTACTGTAGATAGAGAATCTGAAAAATTACCATATCAAAAAATGGAATTTGGAAGAGCAAAATCTGCAATGTTTTTTCCATTATTTATAGATAATGTATATATAGGATATTGGCTAATTGAAAGTGGAATAGCACATGCTTTTGATAATATAGATACAGCTGTTTTGGAAGTTATAAAAAATAATATTGTTAAAATATTAAAAACAGTAGAATATCAAAATACAGTTGAAAATATTGTTAGAGAAGATAAATATTCAGGACTAAAGACTGCAGAATATTTATATGGAGAAGGAAAAAAGAAAATAGATGTTTATAACGTTTCTGCAGTTTGTATGATGAAAATTGTTAATTTAGAAGAAATTAATGAATATGGTAGTAGAAATATTGGAAATAATGTAATTACAAAAGTAAGCAATATAATACAACAAAGTATTTCTAATACGTATTTATTTGTTAGATATATGGGACCAAAATTTGTTATAGTGTTTACAGGAATACAAGCTGAAGATACAGAGGATTTCGTAAAAGATTTAAAACAACGAATAGAAAGATTAGAATTTAGCAAAAATGAAATAGATTATGAAAATAACAAGAAAGACACAATTTTAGTACCTAAACTTAATTTTGCAATAACAACATATTACAAAGGAACGTCTATGGATGCACTAACTAAAAAGCTAGAAGAATATATAGATTCAACTGGCGAGGAAAGTAATATAAATTTTGTATAAAAGGAGAGTAGATAGCAATGAATTTTGATGAAACAATGAACTTTAAAATAGAAAAAGAAAACAATGAAAGAGTTCAAGAAATTTTAAAAGAAGTGTATGAAGCTCTTGAAGAAAAGGGATATAACCCTATTAATCAAATTGTTGGATATATATTATCTGGAGACCCAACATATATAACAAGTTATAAAGATGCAAGAAGTAAAATAAGAACTATTGAAAGAGATGAATTACTTGAAAAAATGGTTCAAAAATATATAGGAATTGATGAAGCGTAATATGAGAATAATGTCAATAGATTATGGAGATGCAAGGGTAGGAATTGCAATTACCGATGCACTTGGAATAACAGCACAAGGATTAGAAACAATACAAAGAAATAATAGTGATAAAATAGTATTAAAAAGATTAGAAGAAATTATAAAAGAATATAAAGTTGGAACAATTGTAGTTGGAATGCCATATAATTTAAAAGGTGAAAAAACTGTAAGAGCAGAGAAAACGGAAAAATTCATACATAAATTAAAGTGTAAATTCAATACAATAAATATAGAAAATGTTGATGAAAGATTAACAACAGTTGAAGCACACAAAACAATGAATATGCTAAATATAAACAAACATAAAAAAAGAGATATTGTAGATACAATATCAGCTGTATACATTTTAGAAAATTTTATAAACAAAAAATAAAAATCTATTGTAAAGTTTAAAAAAATAGTATATCATATTGCAAATAACAAATAATATAAATATTGTTATTAATATTGTAGAAATACAATAAATATAAATTAGGAGGAAAATTAAATGAGTGAAGATGTAAACAATGTAGGAGAAGAATTAGATAACATAATAATATTAAACGATGAAGAAGGAAACGAAGTTAAATTTGAATTTTTAGACTTAATAGAATTAGATGGAGAAGAATTTGTAGTATTACTACCAACAGAAGACGAAGAAGACAACGAAGAAGTTGTAATACTTAAAGTTGAAGATTCTGAAGACGAAGATATGGAATCTTATGTAAGTGTTGATGATGAAGAAACATTAAACACAGTATTTGAAATGTTCAAAGAAAAATTCAAAGATGAATTTAACTTTGTAGATGAAGACTAATTTATATATATAGTGAAAATACAAATACGGTGAGAAAGAGGAGTAAATTTAAACACTGCTTGAAAGAGAAAAGAAGTCATAGGCTGAAAGCTTCTTAAGTAAGAATAAATTGAAGGTAGCTTTTTAGGTAGGTATACTGAGAAATATAAAATAGGTATATCCGGAATAAGCCACGTTATAGGCTAAGAGATACAAATAAAAATAATTATTTGTAATTAAGGTGGTACCGTGAGAAACCCTCGCCCTTATATAGGCGAGGGTTTTATTTTGTTATTATAAAAGGAGGAAAATGAAAATGAAAAATAGAAAATTAGAAAACACATACAATCCACAAGAATTTGAAGAAAAACTATATGAAAAATGGGAAGAAAAAGGCTATTTCAAACCAAGTATGAATAAAGAAAGCGAGGCATATTCAATAATGATGCCACCACCAAATGTAACAGGAAAACTTCATATGGGTCATGCTTTAGATGGAACAATACAAGATATTTTAATACGTTATAAAAGAATGAATGGATTTAATACATTATGGCTACCAGGAACAGACCATGCAGCCATTGCTACAGAAGCAAAAGTTGTTGCGAAAATGAAAGAAGAATGTCTTACAAAGGATGATTTAGGAAGAGATGGATTCTTAGAAAGAGCATGGGATTGGACACATGAGTATGGAGGAACAATTCAAAAACAACAAAGAAAAATTGGATGTTCATGTGATTGGGAAAGAAAAAGATTTACACTAGATGAAGGTTTATCAAAAGCTGTTCAAGAACAATTTATAAAATTATATGAAAAAGGCTTAATTTATAAAGGAAAAAGAATGATAAATTGGTGTCCAAATTGTCATACATCAATATCAGATGCAGAAGTAGAATATGAAGAAGAACCTTCACACTTATGGCATATTAGATACAAAATAACAGGAACAGATAAATATCTTACAGTTGCAACAACAAGACCAGAAACAATGCTAGGAGATACAGCTGTTGCAGTTCATCCAGATGATGAAAGATATAAAGATATAGTAGGAAAAACATGTATCTTACCAATAATGAATAAAGAAATACCAATTATAGCAGATAGATTTGTAGATAAAGA
>CAJKKA010000165.1 GCA_905200315.1 uncultured Clostridium sp. | reverse complement strand
ATAGAAATTCTCAAATACTTTTTTTGTATAAGCATCATTTCTTTTTTTATCATTATCCATGGATTTCAGTATTTTGTCTGCAACTTGTGTTAGGTTTTCTTGCTTCCAATGCAAGTCAGTCCTATAGTAATCTCCAATTTTTAAATCATTTGTAATATCTATATAATCCATATTATGAGTGTTGTTTTTCATTATATTTATAAGTTTTTCATAATCTAGGTGTAGATAACCATTTTTCTGTGCTACAAAGTAGTTCTTGTCAGGAACTATTGTGTAGTATATATTTGAATTTTTAAAATAAGTCTGGGCTATTTTGTTGTATAAATTAGCACTGTTGTAAATTGAGTTTTCGTTTAATTTATACTCCATTTTATAAATCCCGTTATCTACTATATAGATATCGTTGTTGTCTTTTTCGTGAAATATCTTTGTATTTACAAAAGTCTTTATCTTTCTGAAGTTTTCCCTAAGATAAAATTGATCTAGTAAGTATTCTTCCATCTCTTCAAAATAGTTTCCATTTAATAATTTTTCTATCTTAAATTCTGGAAGTTGTGCTAATTTACGTCTTTCTTCATAAGATATTTCTTTGTCTTTTGCAAAAATATTTACTATCATAAATAAAACCAAGAAAATCCCAAAACTACAGTTTATAACTATGTTTTTTATTTTTGTGTTCATCTTAATCCCTCCTAGAACCTAAAATATAAAAACGGATTAAACGAACCGTCTATTAAATATGCTGTCACAACAACTAATAAAACTATGTTTAATATTGGATTTATTGTAGAGACTACTTTTTGCCCTGTGACATTTTTGTTTACCTTTTGAATAATATTTTTCAAAATAGGCGTCGCACCTATCACACTTACTATTAAAAGTACTGTGTAGCTTTTTAGATAATAAGTAGAAAAATCGTTGTATAAATCTAATCCCCTAAAATTAAACATATTGTAAAGACTTGACCACAAATCTTTTATATTTTCATTATTAAAAATAACAAAACTTATTATGATAAAGAATTTTGCATATATATGTTGAATTAATGCGGGGAGTTTGCTCAATATATTTTGTAAAAACAGATTTTCTATTATAAGAAGTAGTGCAAAATAAAGCCCCCACAAAATAAAGTTCCAGCTATCTCCATGCCAAAGCCCTGTCAAACTCCACACTATAAGTAAGTTAAAAATCCATCTTCCCCTGCTCACTCTGTTTCCACCTAGAGGAATATATACATAATCTCTAAAAAAACTAGAAAGCGAAATATGCCATCTTCTCCAAAATTCTTTTATGCTCTTTGATATAAATGGATAGTTGAAGTTTTCTAAAAAGTCAAACCCAAACATCCTCCCAAGCCCGATTGCCATGTCGCTATATCCCGAAAAATCGTAGTAAATCTGTAGAGAAAAGAAAATCGCCACCATCCAATAAGACAGCACGCTTTTTTCATTACTCTTAGTCATAATGTCGACTATCATGCCTAAGTTGTTTGCCAAGATGACCTTTTTAGCAAGACCAACCACAAATCGATTTACACCGTATGCAAATTTATCAAATGAATGTGTTCTGTTTTTTAGCTCATCTTCTATCGTAGTATATCTCACAATAGGCCCTGCGATAAGTTGTGGGAATAGACATACATAAGTCGCAAAATCTACAAAACTTCTACATACTTTAGCATCTTTTTTATACACATCCACAATATAACTAAGCCCTTGGAAAGTGTAAAAACTAATCCCAATCGGCAACACAAGTCTCAATAGTTTTATGTTTGAATTTGAGATATAATTTATATTTTTTATTATAAAATCCATATATTTAAATACAATTAAAATACCCAAACTCACTACTAAACCGCTTACTAAAAATAATTTTGAATATCCTTTTTCTCTAAATTTCTCTATTAAAATACCGTGAATATACGCACTAAACGCCGATATCAACATCAACACTGTGTATTTTGGCTCTCCATAAAAATAGAAAAATAAACTCGCCAATAATAAGATAATATTTTTATATTTGTCTTTAGATACAAAATATAAAATCAAAGTAATTGGCAAGAAATAATATAAAAAACTTACACTCGAAAATAACACTTTTAACCTCCAAATTTATATAATAATAGCCTGAAAAATTTCTTCTCAGGCTATCTTTTTTCTATTTTGAATTTGCTAAGTTTAAGAAAGCTTCTTTTATTGGAGTCGCTTCTTCTTTATCCGCCATTAAAAATAGGACTACATTTCCTACGTTTTCTACTACTACTTCTTCAGCTTCAACACATATCCATTTTCTTGGATTTGCATTTTCTTTTATTTGTTTTTTCACAGCTTCGACATCTGCATTATCGTCTAATCTAAGTAATACTAATTCATAAGCGATTGCATTCATGCTTGGCTCTGAACATATACCTTCTTTGAAGTCTATGTTGCTATCTCCTAAGTACATATCTGCATTTGATTTATCTAATGTAATATTTTCATATCCTTTTAGATAATCATTCATCTCTTTGTCGTCGAAATTAGCCGTTTCGTAGATTTTTTCTACGATTTTTGTTAAGTCCTCTGATAAAACTGAATCTGATTTAGTTTTATTTGAACTACACCCTACTAATGAAAGTAGCATTATTGTCGCCATAAAAATACTTATAAATTTTTTCATGCGCCTTCTCCTTATATTTTAAATTATCTTCAATTTATCATAATAATATAAGTTACTCAAGTTACAAAAAGTTACAAGATTTTTTATATTTTTCAGCTTATTTTTTGTTCTCGTCGTGTAAGTCTTTTACATATTTTTGGTCTAAGATGCTCTTTTTGTCGCCATATGCACATTTGCTGAATAGCTGTTCTGCTTCTTTAACATCAAGCCCCTTTATAGTCATCTTTTGTGGCTCGGCCTCTCCAAGATTATCTTTATAAAGCATGTATAGATAATTTACGGCTTGTGGCAAAAATCCAAGCAATCTCGCACCGATACAGTCTGCTGCAACTGGGTCTGTGCCTGCGATTATAAGCCCTGGTGTGTCTACTGCCTTTCCGAAAATTGGCCCAGTTCCTATCATAGCCTTGTCCATACTTATTATAGATAAATCAATTGGAACTTGTTTTGCAAAACTGCGTATAAATCCATGCAAGTCTTCGTGGATTCCTGTGTTCTTTTTCGGAAATCCATGCACACTAGCAGGAGGATACCCAAGACAGATGTTTTTGATGCTCGCTGTGATTGTCGCCTCTTCGTGGTATTTAAGTTGAGTAAATGAAATTATAACATCTGCATCTTCAATTACTTTGTTTAAAGGTGTCGATTTTAAAATCGGTCCGTCTAGCTCTATATCAAAGAAAGGACCGTAGTTCATATCTACAAACTTTACGTTTTCTTCTTCTATTATTTTGTCAAATCCCGCAGTTTGTAAGACCTTCATGCTATCAGTTCCTCCAGATCCAAATGCTATGTATATTTCTGATGGCTCTCTTTGTTTTACATATTGTATTAATTTTTTAAGCGTCTTTGGTCCTGATACAACCCCATCTTTCGGCTTTTTATCTTTCACTCCATTTGGTGTGATTATTACCTTGTCGCCCTTTTTTATAATTTTATCCACAGGCAACATATCAAGCGCCTTTTCAAGCGAATGCCCCTCTGTCATTCCTTTTGTAATTGCTATTATCGGTTCTTTTATTTTTCGATTATGTCTCATGCTTTCACCTCTAGTTAGAGTTTTTGCAATTTT
>CAJKKA010000164.1 GCA_905200315.1 uncultured Clostridium sp. | reverse complement strand
AAGGGGTTATCTTCCATACAGGAGACTTTAAAATTGACCTTACACCAATAGATGGCGATGTTATGGATATTCACAGAATATGTGAGCTTGGAAGTGCGGGAGTTCTTTTAATGTTAGCAGATAGTACAAATGTAGAAAAATCAGGTTTTACTATGTCTGAAAAGACTGTGGGAGCAGGACTGGATGATTTATTTAGAAAAGCTAATGGTAGTAGAATAATAGTAGCTACATTTGCATCTAATGTTCATAGATTACAACAAATTATAAATATGGCGGTTAAATTTAATAGAAAAGTTGCTATCTCAGGAAGATCAATGGTTAATGTTATAGGTGTTGCTAAAGATCTTGGATATTTAGATATTGAAGATGATATATTAATTGACTTAAATGATATATCTAAATATGATAACAGTGAATTAGTAATTATAACAACAGGAACTCAAGGAGAGCCTATGTCAGCTCTTGCAAGAATGGCTTGTAGTGAGCATAAAAAAGTAGAAATTATACCAGGAGATTTAGTAATAATTTCTGCTCATCCAATACCAGGAAATGAAAAACTAATTTCAAAAGTAATAAATCTTTTATTTGAAAGAGGGGCTAGAGTTGTTTATAATGACATAGCAGATATACATGTATCTGGTCATGCTGCTCAAGAAGATTTAAAGCTTATAAATAGAATGGTAAAACCAAAATTCTTTATGCCAGTTCATGGTGAGTATAGAATGTTAAAACGTCATGCTGAATTAGCTAATGAACTTGGTATGCCACAACAAAATGTATTTGTAATGCAAACTGGTCAAGTATTAGAATTAGATAGAAATTCTGCAAGAGTTACTACTACAGTACCAACAGGAAATGTACTTGTAGATGGACTTGGAGTAGGAGATGTAGGAAATATAGTTCTTAGAGATAGAAAACATTTATCAGAAGATGGCCTTATGATAGTAGTAGTTACTATATCTAAAGAAGATGGTAAAGTACTTGCTGGACCAGATATTATATCTAGAGGATTTGTTTATGTTAGAGAATCAGAAGATTTAATGGATGGAGCCAAAAATGTAATTAAAGATGTGTTACATGAATGTGAAGAAAAAAATATTAAAGAATGGGCATATTTAAAAAATAATATTAAAGAAAACTTAAAAGAATATTTATATACAAAAACAAAAAGAAATCCGATGATATTACCAATAATCATGGAAGTATAATATGAAATACCTCAGTATTTAAATTAAAATACTGAGGTATTTTTTTTGAAAGTATAAACAAAAGTAACTTAAATTTGCATATATAGTATTAAATACCTAAATTTAAAATTAAAATTGGGAGGATAATATGAGTGTATATGATACAGCTACAAAGTTAGCTAGCGAAATTAAAAATAGTAAAGAATATTTAGATTTTGTTGATAATATGAAAATAATAAAGAAAAATAAAAATTATGAAAATTTATTAAGTGAATACAAAAAGACACAATATAATCTTCAAATAGCTACGATGAATAATAAAAAATTAGATAAAAAAACTTTAAAAAAGATGGAAGAAATTCAAAATAAAATTAGACATAATGACCAAATATATAATTATATTTTGTCAGAAGAAAAGTTTAATATAATGATGGATAATATAAATAAGATAATAGCAAATACCATAAAAGAAGACTATAAGTAGAAAAGAGGAATAAAGATGAAAATACTAGTTATTAAAATTGATTTAAGAGCACCTTACGTACATTCTTTAAAGGAAAAGAGAATGATTGTAAAAAGCATAATAGGAAAACTACAAAACAAATTTAATATTAGTATTAGAGAAGTTGAAAATCAAGATTTGCATCAAAGAATAAGTATTGGTATGGTAAAACTTGATTTAAATAGTAAAGATAGTGACAAGGCAAAAGAAAAAATTATAGATTTTATAGAAGAAAATTGTGAAGCAGAAATAATTGATATTGAAAGTGAAGTTATAAATTATTAGCAAATATAATATGTAAAAGATACTAATTATAAATTAGAAGTATTGGTAAAAAATAATATAAGACAAACAATATGAAGGAATAAATTAAGAGGTGACAAAATGAAAAGATTTACTAGCTTTTTACTTGCATTAACTATTATAGTAGGTCAAATAAGTATTGTTTTTGCCGATACTAAAGAAGCTAAACTAGATATATCATCTAAATCAGCAGTACTTATGGATGCATCCACAGGAAAAATTTTATATGAAAAAAATTCGCATGAAAAATTACCTCCAGCTAGTGTGACAAAAGTCATGACAATGCTTTTAATATGTGAAGCATTGGAAAGTGGTAAGATTAAAGAAGATGATGATGTGCAAATAAGTGAAGTAGCATCTAGTATGGGAGGAAGCCAAATTTTTTTAGAACCTGGAGAAATTCAAAAAGTAGATACATTATTAAAATCAATAGCCGTTGCATCAGCCAACGATGCTTGTGTAGCCATGGCAGAATATGTAGGTGGAAGCGTGGAAGAATTTGTAGTTCTTATGAATAAAAGAGCAAAAGAACTGGGAATGAATGATACAAATTTTGTAAATACAAATGGTCTTCCTGTAGATAATCACTACACATCAGCCTATGATATAGCTTTAATGTCAAAAGAACTACTTAAACATAAGAAAATTTCAAAATATCTTACTACATGGATGGATGAAGTTGTTGTAGGAAAAAAACAAGCTAAAATAGGTATATCAAATACAAATAAATTAGTAAAACACTATCAAGGGGCAACTGGTGTAAAAACTGGTTTTACTCAACAAGCAAAATACTGTTTATCTGCATCTGCTCTTAGAAATAATACACACTTAATAGCAGTTACACTATGTGCAGAAACTTCACCAATAAGATTTAAAGATGCCACAAATTTACTTAATTATGGATTTGCAAATTATGAAAGTGTTAAAATTTGTGGAGCAAATGATAAAGTCGCCACAGTAAAATTTGAAAAAGGTGAAAAAGAAAATGTGGATTTAGTAGCAAAAGATGATTTATCTGTGTTAATCAAAAAAGGAGATAAAAAAGACTTTACTAAAAAAGTTCAAATAAAAGAAGATTTAAAACTTCCTATAAAGAAAAATACAGAACTGGGTGTTGTAAAAGTATATAGAGGAGATGAATTAGTTGGTGAAAGCAAGATAATAAATACAGAAGATATAAATAAAGCCTCATATCTTCAAATGTTAAGAAGAATAGTTGATAATTTATTGTAGAATAAATAAAAGCTATGAAGAATAAAAACTTCATAGCTTTTATAATGAAAAGATATAAATATTTTCATTATACTTTTATAAATGATATAATAATAGTATTACAAAAAATAGTAGGAGAGAATAAATATGTTTAACTTAAGTAATTTATTAGCATCTTTGGTGGGAATTGCTATGGCTATATCTATTCACGAATTTGGTCATGCGTATTCAGCTCACTTACTTGGAGATGATACTGCTAAATATAATGGTAGAATGACCTTAAACCCAGCAAAACATATTGATCCTTTAGGATTAATAATTTTATTTATTTGTCATTTTGGTTGGGCAAAACCAGTACCAGTTAATCCAAATAACTTTAAAAATTATAAAGTAGGCAATCTGATAGTTTCCATATCAGGAGTAATAGGAAATTTAATTGGAGCTATTATTTGTGCATTAATACTTAAATATTTTGATATGTATGCTATACAAAAAATATTTGGTTAAGCTATGTGGATTAATATTGGTTTTGGAGC
>CAJKKA010000163.1 GCA_905200315.1 uncultured Clostridium sp. | reverse complement strand
CTAAAAATAATTCTTTTCATAGTTGTTCTTATGGGATTAAAGACCAACGTAGTACCATTAATAATTTATAGCATATCAAGTACACTATTTGTTTATACAATTATAAAAGATATTACAGAAAATAAACCCTATGGAAAAGTCAAAGAATACGCTAGCAATATACTAAAAGCAATTGGAGGAAATACATTACAGATTTATTTCTTACATTATTTCTTACTATTCAGATACCCAGAATCAATTATCAATTATATGCAAAAACTTTATTCGGATGGTTGTTTAGTAGGATTTACAGAATTCATTTTGGTAGGAAGTATATGTATCTTAATTTCATTTACATGTATCTATATAGCTAAAATTTTAAATTATGTACCATATATTAATATATTAATGTTTGGTCACAAAATTATAAACACGAAATAATGTAATACCATATAATATTAAACGCTCAATGAAAAGATAAATATTCTAATCTAAATATAAATGAAAAAGAAAAGGCTTTGTTTTATTATACCATATTTTGGGAAATTACCGAACTATTTCCCTGTTTTCTTAAAAACATGTGAAGCAAATCCTGATTATAACTGGATTGTATTTACAGATGACTCTCATAACTATGAATATCCAACAAATGTTCAAAGAATAAAAATGACCTTTGAGGAGTGCAGAAAACTTATTGTATCAAGATTTAATTGTCCCATAAATATTACAAGACCGTATAAATTATGTGATCTTAAACCAATGTATGGATACATTTTTGAAGATTATTTAAAAGATTATAAATTTTGGGGACATTGTGACGTAGATACAATAATGGGTAATCTTGGTAAATGGCTAACAGATGAATTTCTAGAACAATATGATAAAATATTTCAATTAGGGCATATGAGCATTTATAGAAATACAGAAATAAATAATCGTGTTTTTATGAATGAATTCAATGGAAGCTACCCGTATAAATCTGTTTTAAGAAATAATCAGATTATGTGGTTTGATGAAGAATGGAATAACCCTGCCAATATCAATAGATTATTTATAGCAGCCAATAAACGAATCTTTAAAAAAGATCTCTCATTAAATATATCTTATTCATACAATCCATTCGTAAAAGGAACTTTTATCGGAACAGATCAGACTTCTGCACCATATGGTTTTGAAATAGAGAAAAGAAAAAAGGCTATATATATTTGGGAAAAAGCAAATCTTTACCGACTTTATTTAGAAAACAATCAAATCATAAAAGAAAGTTATCCATATATGCACTTTCAACTTCGCTCAATGAAATATGATAAAAAGATATTAGATAAAGACCGTTTTGAAATAATACCAGATGAGTTCAGGCTATATAATTATCCACAACTAACGATTCAAAATATAGAAGCCTTATCTCAGAATTGTAAAAGCCACCTAGTACAAAAAATATTCTGCAAACGAATGTTTAATTATTTAAAGAAAATATTTAAATCTATATGAAACATGACAAATCGGTAGTTTTCTTCTTGCTGTATTGGGTATTGTATTCTGGCCTAATACGCAAATATGTATTTAACCACGAAATATTTTCCATTATCCCAGACTGTATTTTATTATATCTATTTATAAGAACATCGCAATACAAAGAGAAACAGAAATTATCAAAATTCATCAAACAATCTATACCGATTCTCTGTTGTAGTTTTCTTATTCTTGGAACAATCTCAATGCTCATAAATGGTTGTTATATAATTCCATATTTTTGGAACATCCGACTTTATTTAAGAGCATTATTCATATTCTGTATTATTTGGAAAACAATGAATATAAATGATTGTTGGAAATATCGGAAAATAATGTATTATGCCTTTCTACCAAACCTAATTTGTGGTATCATTGAGTATTTTATAGGAAAAGGAGGTGACGCTTTAGGAGGGCTTTTCATTGGAGGTAATATGGCAATGTTACTGTATCTCGTACCGATGACGTTTTTCGCCTCTATTGATTATTACCATGGGTTATTATCTAAATTCAAATTTCTTAGTATTATATGCACATCCCTATTATTATCATTTTGGGGTGAAATCAAGTTATTATATATTATAATCCCTTTATTCTGGTACATAAGTAATATTTTATGCCACAAATTTAGATTAAAACAGATTTTAATACTAGCCATAGGATTAATAATATTCATTCCCGTAATGCAATTTTTCTTATCCTTTTTCTATAACACAGATTATGTTGAGTCTGTTTTTACTTTCAAGCAGACAAAAGAATACACTACAAGTTCATTTGTACTTGGGAAAGAAGATGGTATGAATAGAAGTACTTCCATAGAAATGACCAATAAATTAATATTAAAAGATACACCGCATTTTATAAGTGGATATGGAATTGGAGCCTCTTCCGCTTCTGCAATATTTTCCTCTCCAATAGGAACTAAATTTAGAGATACATTCTTTTTTTTATTTACTCCTTCATATATAATGGTAGAAACAGGATGGCTTGGGTTAGCATTATATATCAGTATATACATCCTTTTATTATATACTTTTCTTTCGTTTTATAAGAAATATAACGATCCTATACTAAAATATTGGTCATCTTTAGGAATCCTAAGTTCACTAATAACATTTATTTTAATATGGTATAATGTTTCTCCTATCACATTATTCATAATATTTTACTATTTCTTTGCTTTTTGTATTGTAGCAATTCGTGATCGGATAAATATTCGCCGTAAGCCTATTAATTACATATCATAAAAGCAAAAGATTAACACTATTTACTTATTTCTCTTACCAAAACAATTATGAGTACCCCCCTTATTTCAATTATTGTTCCTATTTATAATGTAGAAGCCTACCTAGATCGATGTATTCAGTCACTACTCAATCAAACTTTAAAAAATATAGAAATCATATTAGTTGATGATGAGTCACCTGATCGCTGTCCACAAATATGTGAACAATATGCTGCATTAAATCCCCAAATTAAAGTAATCCATAAAAAAAATGAAGGATTAGGCTATGCAAGAAATAGTGGAATGCAAATTGCAACGGGTAAATTTATAGCTTTTGTTGATGGAGATGACTTTGTAGAAAATACAATGTTTGAACAATTATATAATACAGCAACAGAACAAACTGCCGATACAGTATTTTGTGGCTTTTATTTCTACAAAGAAAACACACCTATTATATCCCATCATGAAGTAGATTCGGTTAGCATATTTGACAATGAAGATATCAAAAATAAGATATTATTAAACATGATTGGTACAGAACCACATGTCAAAAGTGATAGACTTTTTTTCATGTCTGTGTGGCACTCAATTTATTCTTTATCAATTATAAAAGAAAATAAGATTCTTTTTTCCTCTGAAAGAGAAATTATATCTGAAGATATCGTTTTTCAAATGGACTATCTTACCAAATCCAAACGAACTATATATATTCCTAACTGCCTATATTATTATTGTACTAATCAAACTTCTTTATCAAGAATTTTCAGAAAAGATAGAAACTCTAAGATTCTATTCATGTACCAAGAGTTAATAAAGAAAGCCAATAAAATGAAGTGGAATACAATAGAGAAACAAAGAATTATGAGATTATATATTGGATATAGTAGAAATGCTATGATAGATCTTTGTCTTTCCAATTTAAAATACAAAGAGAAAAAAAAGATTTTACAAGAAATTTGCTCTTATACAATTTGGGATACCATATTTTCACAATATCCATATAAAAAATTACCTAAAATTTATTCTATATTTTGCCTTCTTGTTAAATACAAATTATACTACTTAATTTATTGCAC
>CAJKKA010000162.1 GCA_905200315.1 uncultured Clostridium sp. | reverse complement strand
TACTTGAATCACTTTTTTTCTATATTTTTTGTTTCACATCAATTGTAACACTACAATTTACAAAAAAATGTTTGTAAATTCTATTGACATTTTTTTTGCTCAAATATATAATTTAAAACATCTAAAAAAATTAAATACAAGGAGAAAAAAATGCAAGATATATTAGAAGGATTAAACGATAAACAATATGAAGCTGTTACAAATACAGAAGGGCCAAGCTTAGTAATTGCAGGAGCGGGAAGCGGAAAAACAAAAGTATTAACACATAAAATTGCATATTTAATGGGAGAAAAAAATGTATCACCCTTTAATATTTTGGCAATAACATTTACAAACAAAGCAGCAAACGAAATGAAAGAAAGAGTAGAAAAATTAGTAGGTGATGTTGCAAAAGATATGTGGATAGGAACATTCCACTCAATATGTGTACGAATATTACGTAGATATATAGACAGAATAGGTTTTGATAGCTCATTTATAATATTTGATACATCAGACCAAAGAACACTAATAAAAGAATGCCTAAAAAAACTAGATGTAGATGATAAAATGTTTACAGATAGATCTGTGCAATTTGAAATAAGTAATGCAAAAAACGAAATGCTAGAACCAGACCAATATCAAGCAAGAGCAATGGGAGATTTTAGAAAAGAAAAAATTGCAGAAATATATACTTTATATCAAAATAGATTAAAAGAAAATAATGCAATAGATTTTGACGATATAATTAATTTTACTATAAAAATTTTAATGAACAATTCAGATGTACTAGAATACTACACAGAAAAATTTAAATACGTGTTAGTAGACGAATATCAAGATACAAACAAAGCACAATTTACACTTGTTTCAATACTTGCTTCAAGATATGGAAACATAACAGTTGTTGGTGATAACGACCAAGGAATATATTCTTTTAGAGGTGCAGATATAAGCAATATTTTAAACTTTGAAAGAGACTTTCCAGGTACTAAAATAATAAAACTAGAGCAAAATTATAGATGTACACAAAATATTTTAAATGCAGCAAATGCAGTAATAAAAAATAATGAAGTAAAATACAAAAAAAGTTTATGGACAGAAAATGAAGAAGGTGGACTTCCAATAGTATATTCTGCAAGAGATGAATATGATGAAGGCAGATATATAGTAGAACAAATAGAACACCTAAAAAGAGAAGAATATTATAAATATTCAGACTTTGCTATTTTATATAGAATGAATACACAATCACGTGCAATAGAAGATATTCTTAGAAGAGAGGATGTACCATACAAAATTATAGGAGGACTAAAATTCTACGAAAGAAAAGAAATTAAAGATATAATTTCATATCTTAGATTAATAAATAATCCTTCAGATAATATTGCATTAAAGAGAATAATAAATGAACCAAAAAGAGGAATAGGAAAAACAAGTTTAGATAAAATACAAAATATATCAGATGAAACAGGAATTTCTATGTACGAAATCATAAAAGATGCTACAACATATGGATTAAACAGAGTATATGCAAATGCACAAAATTTTATAAATGTTATAGAAGAATTAAGAAGCATAAAAGATGAAACAAAAATTTCTGAATTAATAAAATTAACATTAAACAAAACAGGTTACACAAAAGCACTAGAAACAGAAAATACAATAGAAGCGGAAAACAGAATAGCCAACTTAGAAGAATTTTTAACAGTAGCAGTTGAATTTGAGGAACAAGAAGCAGACCAAAACTTAAATAACTTTTTAGAAGGAATTACACTTACAAGTGATATAGATGGAATGGATGAAGAGCAAGAAACAGTAACACTTATGACTCTACACAGTGCAAAAGGACTAGAATTCCCAGTAGTATTTTTAGTTGGAATGGAGGAAGGAATATTCCCAGGACATAAATCTATGGCAGAACCAAAAGAACTAGAAGAAGAAAGACGTTTATGCTATGTAGGAATAACAAGGGCAAAGAAACAACTATTTTTAACATGTAGCAAACAACGTACAATGTTTGGTTCAACAAGTTGTAATCCAGTATCAAGATTTTTAAAAGAAATACCAGAAGATATGTTAATGGGCTACGAAGAAATAAAAGAAAATAGTAGACCGAATTTCGAAGATTCACCATTTACATGGAAATATGGCGGAAACTCTAATGGAACAGTAACATCATATTATGATAAAAGTTCTACTCGAGCAACAAAAGAGCAAAATAACAATTATAAATTCAAATCTGCAGAAACATTTTTAAATAGCCTAAAACAAAATAAAACAAATGTAGATTTAAGTAAATATAAAACAGGACAAAGTGTTTACCACAAAAAATTCGGAGAAGGAATAATAACAAAATTAGAACCAGAAGGAGACGATATAAAAGTAGAAATTAATTTTGCAAAAGTAGGAACAAAACGATTAATGGCAAAATATGCAGGATTAGAAATAATTGAATAAAATAAAATTTTTCGTTCATAATATATTTAGAAATTTTTGTGAAAGGGATGAAAAATATGGCAACATTAAATCAAAGTGAATTACAAAATTTAAGACATTTAATTGGAGCACATGAAACTGCATACCAAAAACTAAATACATTTTCATCACAAGCAGTGGATCCAGAAATAAAGCAAATATTTGCTAAATCAGCACAAGATGCATTAAACACAAAACAAAAATTAATGGAATTCTTAGAACAATAAAAGGAGGAAAGAAATTATGGACGAAAAAACAATGGTAAACGACATTTTAGCATCTGTTAAATCAGACTTAACAGCATATCAAACAGCAATAACAGAATGTGAAGATATGTCACTAAGACAAGCATTTCAACAAATACGTAATAACGACGAAACATTTCAATACGAACTATTCAAAATAGCACAAAACAAAGGCTATTATAAACCAGCAGCAAAAGCAACATACACAGAAATACAAACAGTAAAAAATGATTTACAACAATAACAAAAAAGCAACCTTACAAAAGGTTGCTTTTTTGATGTCAGATGTTAGAAATTGGATGTTGGAATCTAGGGCAATTTCTTCGAAGAATTGCTTTTGACTCCAACCTCTAACTTCTAATTATGATATATTATAGTGGCGGACGCCTTAAGTCCGCCCAAAGGAAAAAATAACAAA
This sequence comes from uncultured Clostridium sp., assembly GCA_905200315.1. The sequence continues at coordinate 683 of CAJKKA010000162.1, read as the reverse complement.
TAAAATTGAAAACTCTACGGAAATAAACAAAAAAAGGAAGAAATTTTAGAAAGAATTTTTTTGTGACATAAAATTAAAATAAATGTAATAAAAAAGTAACAAACAATTAGAATTGAAGATCCCTAGCAGAAGATATAGAGAGCTGTTAGAAAAGAAAAAAAGTGGTATTGAAATGAGTAAAAATATATATTAAAGTGTTAATGAAGAATTGGTATAAAATTGGTATAAAAAAGGAGAAGAAATATGGGAAATAAGGTATACAAGAAGGTACTAATTGGAGTTATAATTGCAACTTTAGTAATATTTATAAGCACAATATGTATAGTTAATCATAAAGAAGATCAAACCTTGAAAATATTATCTAAAAAAGGTTCAACCTTAAAAGAAGAAGACTTAGGAGATAGAATAACAGTTACACTAGATTATAATGATGGTACAGGAAAAACTGAAACGTTTACTATGCCTTCTGGAGGAACATATGCGTATTACAATAATGTTTTAGCATATAATAGTACTACTCCAACAAGAGATGGATACAGTTTTATAGGATGGTATTATGGTGATAAAGAGGTATCCTGTTGGGATAAAGCAGTGGTAGCTGAAGATCATATACTTATTGCAAAATGGCAAGCTGACTATATTGTAACATTATTTTATAATTATAGAGTAAATGGAGAAGTACC
>CAJKKA010000161.1 GCA_905200315.1 uncultured Clostridium sp. | reverse complement strand
ATTGAAGACAGAAGCATTCTATTCTCAAGGATTAAAGAATTTATCAAGTAAAATGTTGATTGAAATTGTATCTCAATATATAGATTATTATAACAAAGAAAGAATACAATCAAAATTAAACTACCGTTCTCCTGTAAAATACAAGAAAAAGGTAGCCTAGGTTGTTTTATATTGTTCCACACAAAGGGTGCAGTTCAATATTAATTCTTAGATTTTATTTTAGCTTCACCCAGTAAAAAACCTATAGATGTACACATTAAATCTCTAAACTGACTTAACATTACACCATTATTTGTAAATCCAAAAATGTATAATCCTAACATTATTAAAGCTGATATAACTGAAATTAATAAAGCTACCATTACTTGAACAGTATTTCCTTCTCCATAATAATAATAATCTGTTTCTTTTTTTATTTGACATTCCTTAGTTATAGCTTCTTCTTTATCCATACTAATAGTCATCTTTTCTAAAAGTTTTTCTTTATTTTTTTGAGAATTTTTTTCAGAAGAGTTTTTTATATTTGAACTCAATAAAAATCCAAATACAGAGGCAAGAGCTGTTCTAAAAATCACTTCAATAGTTTCATATAAATCAACATTCTTTGATTTATAAATAGAAATAAATACTGTGGAAAATATCAAAAAGAAACCAATATATACTAATAATTTTGCCGCTAAATTTAATTTATCCCAGTCAATTATCAATTCTTCAATTAACGCTTGGATTCTACAAGATTTCATGTATATCACCACCATGAAGGATTAAATTTCCCCTCTATATATAATACTTTTCCATTTAGAATTTTGTTACAAACAAAAACTATTTTCATAATAAGTAACATGAAAATAGTTTTTTATTTTATCCTCTTTGCTTTCCATAAAAATTAATTAATAAAGTTCCTTTTCCACTATGTGCACCTATTACAGGCCCTATTTTAGAATGTATTATTTCTCCTACTTTACATTCTTTTTTCAATATTTTTTCCAATGCTAAAGCTTCTTCTTGGCAATCCGCATGAGAAATTATTATTGTATCATATTTATCTGGCAAATAATTTTCCTTAAGTTTATTTATCATATGACGTTCACAAGTTTTTGTTCCCCTAAGCTTTTCAACTAATTGTAATTTGCCTGTATCATCCATATTAAGTAATGGTTTTATATTTAGTGCTGTTCCAAATGTTGCTGCAACAGAACTAATTCTACCACCTCTCTTTAAATGAAATAAATCATCAACTTTATACCAATGACATATATTTAATCTATTTTCCTCTACCCATCTAGATAATTCTTCTAAAGTTTTACCTTTTCTCTTTTCTTTAGCTGCTAAATAAACTAAAAGACCTTCTCCTGAAGATGCACATAAAGAGTCAACTGATATTATCTTTCTATCTGGATAATCTTCTTTTAAATGTTGTATTGCAATTTTTGAAGATCCATATGTACCACTTAAGCCAGACGAGAAACAAATATATAAAATATCTTTACCATCATCTAAGGTTGGTATAAAGTATTCTATAAATCTAGCTGGAGTAATTTGAGTAGTAGTTGACATTATACCTTTTTGTGATAATTCATAAAAAGTCTTTATATTCAATTGTCTTTCATCTGGGAAATGAGAATATACTTTTCCATCTATTTCAAAATCCATAGGAATAACATTAATACCCATATCATTTATCACTTCTTGTGGTAAATCACATGTAGCATCTGTAAATATTTCATACTGTCTCATACTTTTTGCCCCCTTTTAAGAACATCTATTACTTTTCTAATTATATTGTAATTGTAATCATATTTAGTATATATTTCAATTAATATATCTTATTATTCATCTTATAGTAATTTAATTTATGAAATATACAATATAAAAATAGAGGTCAAATTTTCAACCTCTATCCTTATATTAAAATCTTACAAAAGTACTACCATCTAATGATTGTATTTCTGACAAGTTTGGTGGATTGCCAACTACATAAATAGTATATACTTTTTGACTATTTAGTTGTGGTGAAAAAGTTAATACTGTATCATTTGTTCCTGCTAAATTTACAACTATATTATAAGTTCCCGATGCTACTTGAATATAATCTGTCGCATCCATAAATCCTACATTATCAAAGGCTATTTGACCATTTATAAGTACATCTACTTCTGGCGCATCTGGTGATAAATGAATAACCCTTACTCTACTTTGATTCATTGCTAAACCATCAGCATCTCCTTCTATATATGGAATTAATTGAAGGTCTTCAAAATTACCTGTTGCTGCAATAGTAATAACTTGTTTTTGAGGAACTTGAATATTTTGTGCAAGGACAGGTTTATCCATTTGTCCAACGGGATAAACTTCCATTTTATATTGACCCATTGAAAGTTGAACATATTCTGTAAAATCCTTAAACTTTATATTTTTAAAAATAAGACCTCCATTTATATAAATATCTACAGCTGGTGCATCTGGTGAAGCATTAAATACTCTTACATAAGATATATTCATATCATTTCTAATTATCATAGTATCTTATCCACCTATAAAAATTAAATTTCTCTCTTATTAATCATTGTATGTTTTAATTTTTTTTTTGATACATTTTGATACATAATGATATTTAGTTGATAACTCATTAAAATTCATATATTATTAAATTAATAAATAAGATAACTTTCTTTAATCCATATTTTCAAACAAGTCAATAATATCTTCTCTTAAGAGTTTTTTTAATGATGTAGAATTTTCTAAATTGGAATTGATTATATCTTCTATTAATTCTTTTTTACTCTCTTGCATTGCTATAACTTTTTCTTCTACTGTATCTTTAGATATAAGTTTTATAACATCTACTACATTTTTTTGACCTATTCTGTGTGCTCTATCACTAGCTTGATTTTCCACTGCCGGATTAAACCAAGGATCAAAATGAATTACCATAGATGCACTTGTCAAATTAAGTCCTGTACCTCCTGCTTTTAATGATATTAAAAATACCTTTTTATCATTGCTTTTATTGAAATCATCCACAAGTTTTATTCTTTCTTTAGCATCTGTTTTGCCATCTAAGTAAGAGCAATTTATATTTTCTTCTTTTAGCCTATCTTCAATTAGCTTGAGTACTTTTGTAAATTGTGAAAAAACTAAAATTTTTCTATCTTTTTGTGAATTTATTATATTCATTAATATCTCTAATTTCGAATTTTTACCTTTATAGTTTTTTACTATTATCTCTGGTGCAATGCTAAGCTGTCTTAGTTTAGTTAAATAAGAAAATACAGTCATATTATCTTCGTCATTCTCTAAAATTCTTCTTTTTATTAAATTAACAAAACTCTTATATGCTCTCTTGTGATCTTTTTCCAGCTCCACATAAAATTTTTGCTCTATTTTCTCTGGCAATTCATCTATTACTTCTTTTTTTGTTCTTCTAAGCATAAAAGGTTTAATTAAGTTTTTTAAATGATTATAATTTTTATCGTTATTAACAAATATTTTTTCAAATTTATTTTTATTATACAAATAGCCTGGCATTATAAAATCAAATATGGACCAAAGTTCCGTAAGATTGTTTTCAACAGGTGTTCCACTTAAAGCAAATCTAACATCTGCATTAATAGTTTTTATAGCTTTAGTAATAAGTGAATCTGGATTTTTTATATTTTGTGCTTCATCAATTACACAATAATCAAAATTCAACTCATTGTATTTTTCAATATCATTTTTAAAAGTACCATAACTAGTTAAAATCACATCATATTCTTTACTCTTTCAACAGGGATTCCACAGAACGCAGATTTTCGGTGTTGCTGTTGTCG
>CAJKKA010000160.1 GCA_905200315.1 uncultured Clostridium sp. | reverse complement strand
AAATAGCCCATACTGACAACGTATTTTCTGTTTTTATAAAACCAAAATCCACCCTTTTTATATACTTCTTTTTTATAATTATCGTCTTTTTCTTTTAATTTTTCCAACAAACAAGTTCTAAAAATCGCATGAAATAAGTATACTTTGTTTTTCTTGTCGTACTTCACAAATGCATTGACCTGAGTCAATTCCTTTATCAATAAATCGACATTTTCGTCACCAGTTATAAATTTGACTTGCTCCAATGTAAACTGATCAAATATGCATAATTTAAGCAAAAAGTCCTTAAACTTATCTTCAAACGGTTCATATACCAATTTTTCAACAAGTTCATATATATCTTCACTTATCTCAATCGTATTGTATTCGATATAATTTAGCATAATCAAATATATCGCACTTATCCAACCTTCACTCTTTTTATAAACATCATCTATATTTAAAGTATTTAAATTTATGCCACAGAGTTTGTAATATTTTTTTATATCATCCTTTTCAAATTCCAAGCAATTTTTCGTAATATAATTTACTAATTTTTTTAATTGAAGTTCCTCAATCTTAATATTTGGTTTATTTCTCGTAATTATAATAAGATGAATTTTGTTATCCATACTTTTCACCAAATTATATATTAACTCATCTAAATTTTTATTATTTATTAAATGATAATCATCTAAAATTATCGCTATTTCCTCTTTTATATAAATAGAATTTATAAGCTCAATACACTCCTCCAGCTTTATGCTATCCTTTGGTAAACCTATGTTTTTTAGGCGGCTACCAGCATTTGAATCTATCTTGCTTATTATCCTGCAAAAACCTTGCCAAAACGCTATATCCGAATTTGTGTAGATATTTTGCCAATAGTAATTCGTATGAAATTTGTTTATATATATTTTTATCGCCGTTGTCTTTCCATATCCCATCGGTGCCTCGACCACAGTAAGCGGATATGAATTTATTTTCCCTATTTTTTCTGTAAGTTTTTCATTCACATAGACTTCATTCGTATTATATTGCTTTATATATTCCATATCCCCTTTTTGAAACCCCTTTCTAAAAAATATATAATCTCAGTTTTGTTTATTTTAAGTCTTATATTTTAATTATATATTATTCACTCTTTGTATTAGCCTTCTTTATTAAAATTTTCCACAAAAAATAGGAGCATATATGCTCCTTATTTATATACCCTGTTTACTTTTCACACTATTTAATGTAGTACATCTTCATCAAATACCCTCTAATTTTTATATCCGCAATATGGACAAGTTCCATCTGCATTTATAGTTGCACTTCCGCAGTTTGCACATTTAGAACTATGGTTAGCTCCATCTTCATTACCTGCTTTTCTATAACCACAGTTTTCGCAATATCCATCAGGATGGAATGTCATTTTCTTGCATTGTGGACATTTTGTATAATCACCGTAGTCACCACTTTGATATTCGTCGTCGTTATTTTTATTAGTGTTATTATTTTTGTTTGTAGTATTTTTATTTGTATTATTGCTTGTATTTTGATTTGTATTACTTGACTTATTACTTGTGTTTTTATCACTATTTGATTTATCTGTGTTATTTGACTTGTTGTTTGTATTTTGATCGCTATTTGATTTATCTGTATTATCTGTTGATTTTATCTCTATGCTGTACTTGTCACTTCCTTCTATATTATTTAAAATGTCACACACATACTTAGCTATTTTTTCTAAATCATAATTTTCTGTAGCATCTTTTAATTTTTGCATATCTGACCCATATTCTTTATTTTCCAACATAGCATCGTTTATATCTTTTCCGTAATTAACTAGCTTATCTTTACAATCTTTAGTTCCCCCGTTTGAATCCTTAAGTACTATATACATATCTTTTAATAAAGTTGATATTTCTGAAGCTGTTGCAGCTGTATCTTTTTGCTGCTCTTGTTGTTCTTGAGTACTATCATCCTTGCTATTTGATGAACAGCCCACTACTCCAAATGATAATACTAATGATAATATAATAACAGTTAATTTCTTCACCTAAAATCCCCCTTCTTGATAAGTCTAAATAAAATATTTTATCTAGTTAATTATAGTATAGTTTAAATTTTGGATTATAACTTGATTTTGGAGGATTTTCACCCGGGTGATTTTTTCAAAATAAAAACCACTAACAAATTTCACTTTATCAATGGCTTTTATTTTAATATTTATTATTGTAATTTATTTATAACATATTCTATATCATCATCAATACATATAGACTGATTTTTTATTTCGTCTGGGGCGATTGCTTCTCCATAATTAATGCATACATAAGTTGATTTAGGATTATTCATCGTCATCTTCCAGAAAGGATACTTAATCCAAACCGGCGTATTTGCTCCTACCCCAAGCTCTAAATATACTACTTTTGAGTTTTTATGCTTGTTTACGAAATTGTCGTATCTATTCTTCGCTTTATACCATCCCTCATCTTGAACAAATGTGTTATCACATCTAAGATTCATAGTCATAGGCTTTTGACAAACTGGACAATAAGGAACTAAATCAGTTGGTATTTTTAAATTCTTTTGCTTTTTTACCATCTCTTTTACTTGTTTTTCGTTATCATAAGTTTGTTGATGACAAGGCTCGCTACATTGCCATAGCCCATAATCTCCTTGCATATAAAACAGTCTCTCTTTATCAAATCCACTTCTTTGGAAACAGTGATCTACATTAGTCGTTATAACAAAATAGTCCTTGTTTTTTACTAAGTTCAACAAATTTTCATATACAGGCTTTGGCACATCTATATATCTATTGTAGTAAATATGTCTGCTCCACCATGCCCAATATTCCTCAAGTGTTTCGTATGGATAAAATCCACCGCTATACATGTCTGGAATATTGTATTTCTCAATAAAATCTGAGAAATATTTTTCAAATCGCTCACCACTATAAGTAAGCCCTGCTGATGTCGACAAACCAGACCCAGCACCAATAACAACGGCATCTGCTTCATCTAATGCTTTTCTTAATTTTTTTATATTATTTGAGTAACTTTCTGTATATTTCTTTGTCCATATCTTTGAAAACATTGAAAATCACCTTCTTTAAACTAGTTTCTTTTTTCATAAATTCTTCAACAGTTTTGACTGCAATTTGTGCCGCTTTATCATTTGGAAAATGAAACTCGCCTGTTGAAATACAACAAAATGCTATGCTCTCTAAGTTATTTTTTGATGCCAATTCCAAACAAGATTTGTAACAACTTGCAAGCAAATCGCAATCTTCACTTGTAAGTTTGCCATTTATTATTGGACCAACTGTGTGAATTATATATTTACATGGCAAGTTGTATGAATTTGTGATTTTTGCCTCTCCAGTTGGCTCACCATGTCCTTGTTTTTTCATAATTTCATCACATTCTAATCTAAGTTGAATACCTGCAAATGAGTGGATGCAGTTATCAATACATCTATGATTTGGAACATAACATCCAGTCATGCCGCTGTTTGCAGCATTGACAATAGCATCACAACGAAGAGTTGTAATATCTCCTTGCCAAAGATAAATCCTATTTTTTATAGGTTCTAAATCATCTATATCAACAATACCTTTTCTTTTTGTTTCATCTTGAAGGTATTCATTTTGTACTTTTATAAATTCACCGTTTATCCCTTTTGCCATACGCACATTCATCAATTCACGCAACAATACTCTTTGTTCTTCAAAATCTTGAGGTATTTCTATATCATTATATCTTTTATCCTCTTTTAATAATTCCTGTATTAAAAATATTCTTCTTTCGTCTTGATTCATAATAATCAACCCCTTTTCTAATACATTTTACATTGTAATAGT
>CAJKKA010000159.1 GCA_905200315.1 uncultured Clostridium sp. | reverse complement strand
ATACTTGATTTTCCAGTTGCATTTTGGCCTGATATTGTTGTGATATCTTTGAAATTTATGTCTAATTTTGATATGCCTTTAAAATTGTTTATTGATAGTTGTTTTAATTTTATATTTTTCAAATTTTCTCCCCCTATTTAATCTAAATATCTGATAATTTTTCTAGAACTTTTATAGCAACTAAATAATTGTTTCTATCTTTTTTATTTAATTTTTTAAATTTTTTCTCTAAGTTAGTACTCAGCTTTTCTATAAAATCAATAGCGATTTCATTTCCTTGTTCAGTTAGCACTATTATATATTTCCTTCTATCTTTAATAGTTTTCTTTCTACAAACATATCCTTTTTTACTTAAATTATCTATTAAACTAGTTAAACTGCCTTTTTCTATATTTAACTTTGAACATAATTCTGTCATATTTATTTTTTCATTACCTTTTAAAAAAACTAATGCTTTTAATTCAGTCTTTTTAATATTATGAATTTCAGAATATTGTTTTAAATAGTTCAAATAAAAATTAGAGTAAATTTCAGGAAATGTATTTGATAAAAAATCAATTGTTTGTTTTACCATGATATACATTACATCCTTTCTCTTATTTAAAAAACTCTAATGGTGATACATTTAAAGCTTTTGAAAGTCCTTTTAACACCATTAGGGTAGGATTTGTTATAACTCCATTCTCTAGTTTTGCTATATAGCTTTCTGTAACCCCTACATCTTTTGCTAAATTACTTCTGCTTTTCTTCATATAAAGTCTTTTTTCTCTAACGAAATCCCCCTATACTCATTTACCTTCCCCCTTAATCATCATTCATTGCAAACCAACAAACTCCTAAGAAAAATCCAGCATAAAAAGCTGTCAATATTTTTAAAAGTTCGTATAACATTGACATTCCTCTCTTTCATGTTTAGTACATTGAAAGCATTTGAACTTCTTGCAAACATTATCAAATGGATTTACTATTTCCTTGTTTGTTTTTTTACAACTTTTTACTCCTCTTTCATTTTTCATGTATAAGCAGTCATAACAACATGCTTTATCTTTCATCATTTTACTTACTCCCTTCTAAAATGGTATATCCTCGTCATCTATTGCTTGGAAACCATTAGGATCTAAACCTGTAGTTGGTTCAAAATTTGGTTTACTGCTATTGTCTTTTACATAATCCAATGCTTGTACATTTCTTGCACTGACTTTTGTAAATGTTCTATTTTCCCCTTCTTGAGTTTGATATCTGTCTACTTTGATACTTCCTTGTGCTGCTATTAATCTTCCTTTTGATAAATAGTTAGCACAAAATTCAGCTGCTTTCCCTATAACTTCTATTGGTATAAAGTCTGTTTCTTTTGTCCCATCTTTTTTCCTATAGTCTCTGTCTATTGCCATCGTAAAAGTAGCAACAGGTGTTCCAGAATTAGGTATGTATCTTAACTCTGGGTCTTTTGTTAATCGTCCTACTAAAACTACATTATTCATCTTTACCTTTCCTTTCACTAACTTTCATTATTAATTTAGCTATATTTGAACCCGTTTTCGTCAATTCTTTATCATGAAAAATTAATTTTTCATGGTTCATTCTTAGTAATTGACTTTTATTAATTAATATTAAATTATCTTTTTCTAAGTTCAATTTGTTTTGATCAGCAAATATAACTACATCATCTTGTGTTAATTTGACATTATGATATTTTTCATATAGAATCCTATGCTTTAATTTCCACACATTAGGTTCTTTTACTTTTATTAGAATATATCCATTACTATCAATTCTTTCACTACCAATTTCTTTTTTATTCCAAGGTTTACAACCTTTTTGAAAAGAAGTTTTATTTGGACCAGTAAGCCCTTTTGTGCCTTTATTCCAGGTTTTATGTCCTTTTTTAAATTGGCCGTTAAATCCTGTATTATAGCCAAATCTTTTAATTGCACTTTCTATTTGAGCTAAATTAAAATTATACTCAAACTTTTCGTTCATTAAATCAAGTATTTCCTTGCGATGTTTTCCTGGAGTAATTTCCCCAAGGTACTTTTTTTCTTCTTCACTCCATCTATGTGGTGGTCTTTCGTACATCATTCACCACCCTCAAGCATTTTAGGCATTTCTTTTTCACTGTTTTTACCATATTCTAATTCTATGGATTTTGCTTTTAATACAACATTCGCATTAGCAATAATTTGTTTTGAAACTCCTATAACTGCTTTGCTTCTTGTAATTTCATCTTCTAATTTTTCTCCAGTTATCTCTTCATCATTTAAACGTTCTAGTTGAGCGAATAAATGATTATTTAGGTCACCCAAGGTGTTGCGTGGCATAAAATCATCCTCCTTTATTTCTTATAATATTCCCATTTTAGTTTTTCGCCTGTTACTGGATGATTTCCAGCTGATTGTTTTTTATTTCTGCAACAGTCACTTATACTAGAGTAAGATGTTTCAGTTTTTATACTCGCTTCTTTTAAAGAATTAAATATTTCCCCCGTAGTTATACATATAACAGGTTTACTTAACTTTTTGCTCATTTCTTTTTTACTTTTCAGTGTGTGATGTTTTCCATACATAGGATGTTTTTCACCTGCATTTTTACCTTTTAATGTTTTGCTAATTCTCTCTCGTATACTTCCATAATTATTATTATATTTGGGGTATTGAAGTTTTAGAGTGGTATAGTTTAATATCTAACCAACTCTAAACTCCTACCTAATATGTGGTTTATAAAACATTTTCAAAAAATTCTTGATTTAATTTATCATACAATTTTTCTAAAGTTTCTAATTCTATTTGCTTATCTTGAAAATCTTTTAATGAACCATGTTTATGAGAATAACCACATTCATCGTTAACTCTTTCTATCTCTAATTCTATAAAACTCATTATATTTGAATCATTCATATTGTCCTCCTATAATATAAGTTTAAAATCATCTAAATCAACTTCAAAGCCTTCTAGTTCAATACTTCTAGGTTTATCAATTAAATCAGGTGTCATAAAGAATGAAGTCATCTTCATATCCTTAGTAAATTTAGGTCTTTTAGTAGCATTTGTACCATATAACACTTTAGCTCTTAGTACTTCATAACTATAACCTTTGCCAGCCTTTTCAACACTTTTAATAACGTTATTTATAGACTCTGTATAAGCGTTTGTATAAGGCTGTAAGAAATAATTGAATATTTCATGCTTATTATTGTTGTAAGTTCTTTGAAGGTCTTTAAAAGCTTTAAAATCATCTGGTATTCTACATTCCCATTCATAGTATCTTTGAAACGCTTCATATCTATCTTCTGATGTATAAATATCTCTCATTGTTTCTTTTAACCAATATGCTACACCAAGCTCTGGGAACTCCTCAAACCAAGTATCTCTAAGTATTATGTCTTTCTCTTTTAGGTCTTCTTTATTTTTTAATAATACCCATCTATCATTTGTTAAAATTCGTTTCCTATCATTAGGCAAATTAGATTTAACTTGTTTTCTAACAGTATCTAAAGCTCTTTGAGCATATTGGATAACATGAAACTTATCAACCACCACGGTAGCACTAGGTATTAATTCTCTACAAGCATATCTATAACCGCTCCACATATCTATTGTAACGACTTCTATATCCTTGTATCCTTCCATGCTCTGAATTGTGTTTTTAACAGTTCTTTTAAGATTATCCTCAGTTATTTCAAGAAGTTTATTATTTTCTGTATCTGTAAATACACCTCTCATTTTTTTGTTTAAATGAGCCTCATCAATTCCTAAAACTCTAGGTGCTTTTATGATTCTATCTGCATCTAATCTAGCTATTTCTTCTTTGAAATATTTTCTCACAGATGTATGTGATAACCCACA
>CAJKKA010000158.1 GCA_905200315.1 uncultured Clostridium sp. | reverse complement strand
TAACTGCAAAAAAATAGAACTTGATGCTTCTAACCCTCCAGCAATAAAATTATATGAGAAATTTGGTTTTATAAAAAATGATATAAAGTATATTTTAATGATTTAACAAACAAATTACAATTTATAAAAAGGAAGTGATAAAATATGGACATGTATCAAAAAAGAAAAATGAGACAAGAGAAAAATGTAAAAAAGTGTGAAGAACAAGAATTAAATAATAAAATGAATATTAACTGGTACCCACGGACATATGGCAAAGACCAAAAGGCAAATAATAGAAGAATTAAGATTAATAGATATTGTAGTAGAACTTGTAGATGCTCGTATTCCTATTGCAAGCAGAAATCCTGATATTGCGGAAATTACTAAAAATAAAAAAAGAGTAATTGTTTTAAATAAAAGTGATTTAGCAGATGAAAATGAAAGTAAAAAATGGGTTGACTATTTCGAAAAACAAGGTATTTCTGCTGTTATTACAGATTCTAATACTGGAAAAGGTGTACAAAATTTTATAAAAGAAGTAGAAAATTTAATGAGTGAAGAACTTACTAAAATGTCTGGTAAGGGAAGAATAGGAAAGTCTATAAGAATTATGGTATTAGGAATACCAAATGTGGGAAAATCTTCTTTTATAAATCGTATTGCTGGAAAAAGTTCTCTAATAGTTGGAAATAAGCCGGGTGTAACAAGAGCAAAACAATGGATTAGGGTAAATGATAAAATAGAATTACTAGATACACCAGGTGTTTTATGGCCGAAATTCGAAAGCGAGGAAGTTGCACTAAATTTAGCATATACAGGTTCTATAAAAGATGATGTTTTAGAAAAAGTAGAAGTTGCATACCAATTACTTAAATATTTATTAGAAAATTATAGAGAGAAATTAGAAAAAAGATATGGTTTAGATAGTGAAAATATAAATCAAATTCTTATGCAAGAACAACCAGAAAACTTTAATATTTATGAGATAATGCAATTAATAGGAAAAAAACGTGGAGCGATAGTTTCTGGAGGAAATGTAGACGACGAAAAAGTTGCAAATATAATATTGGATGACTTTAGAAGCGGAAGAATTGGAAAAATAACATTAGAAAAGGTGAAATAAAATGGATGAAATTTTTATACCAATAAAAAATGAACAAGAAGTAAAATTAATGAACCCATTAGTGTGGGCTTATGTAGGTGATTGTATATATGAACTATATATAAGAACATTTTTAGTTAATACAACAAAAATGAAAGTACACGAACTGCATGTAAAAGCTTCTACATTTGTAAAGGCTTCTAGTCAAGCTGAAAGTTTAAAGAAAATTGAAAATGAATTAACGGAAGAAGAAAAAGATATTGTAAGAAGAGCTAGAAATACACAAAATCATCATTTACCTAAAAATGCGAATCCTGCAGATTATATGTATGCAACTGCCTTTGAAGGTTTAATAGGATATTTGTATTTAACTAAAAATTTTAAAAGATTAAAAGAAATACTACAAAAAAGTTTATAATTTTCTTGCTATTTTTAAATTTGTAGTGTATTATTATATAGGAAAAATATGAGAAGGGAGCAAATATCCGTATGAAAAAAATGGTAATTAGTACAATATGTGTAATTTTTATAATGTTATTACCAGTTTGTTATGCAAATAATATTGTATTAAGTAGTAATTCAACAAATCAAAATAATACAAATGTTCAAACAAATAATGAAGCTCAAGGAACAGAACAAATAGTAGAAATTAAGAAAAAATCAGAAAAAAAACTTGAGGACTATAAGAAAGAATATGGTTCAGATGCGTATGGAATAGCAGCATATGTATTAAACGTAGTAAGAATATATAGTATACCATTTTGCTTTATAGGAATTGCAGTTGGAGCTATTTATCAATACGTAATTGGTATTCATAAATTAGACGAAAGAGACAAAGGTTTTACAATGATAATAAGCTTTGTAACGATATTGGTAATTGCACAAATATTACCACTTATATTTGCAATAGTTGTAAAAGGTTGGAGGGGTTAACAAATGAAAGTTTTATTTGCTGTAAGTAATGAAAATATTTCTGAATCAATAGTGAAAAAATATCAAAAAGATTATAAAGAAATAATATCATCAAAAAATGTATATTACTTTAATGCAATACAAAAAGAATTACAAAAGGATAATACTTATGATAGAATAGTTATAAGTGAAGATTTAGAACCATTCACTAATAATAATTACGATGCTATAGATAGATTCATTTTTGATAAATTAGATGCTATAAGTGATGAAGCTACAAACAGTAGAAGAAATGATACACCTATCATTTTAATATGTTCAGATAGAAGAGCTAAAGCAGAAGATATTTTGGTAAAATTATTTAGTATTGGAATTTATGATGCCGTACTTGGAAATGATAGAAGCATTGACCAAATTTGTAAATTAATAAGAAAACCAAGAACAAAAAAAGAAGCAAAGATATATTATAATATAGATACTGAAGATGTAAAATATGCACCAGAAAATGAAAACGAGGTTAGTGAAGTAGAAATTCAAAATATATTAAATTATTATAAAAAATTAGGAAGAGATGAAGAAAAATATGTTGAAGGTTTTGAGAGTATAGCATCTCAATATAATACAGAACAATTAAAAATCATAGCAAATGTTTTGCCAATAAATGTAAAAGCTGTTTTAGAAATGAGTTCTCCAACATATCAAAAGGTTATGACTGCATCTGTTAAAGGTTATATGAATAAAGAAAAAGCCAATAGTGGCTTGAGTATGAATTTTATTCCAGATAAAACTAAACCTACTGGTGGCAATATTATTGTACCATCTGCAGTTAATACAAAAAAAGTAAGAAAAGTAAAAACTGCAGAAGCAAAACCAACAGAAGTTAAAAAAGAACCAGAAAAAAATATTGAAATAGAACCAGAAGAAAAACCAGCACCAAAAAGAAGAGGGAGACCAAGAAAAAATCCTTTACCAGAGGATACAGAAGTAGTTACGCAAGAAACACCAAAAAGAAGAGGAAGACCAAAGAAAAATACTTTACCTGAAAAAGAAGAAGTAGTAGAAAATGAGCCAATTAGTTTATTTGATTTACCTGTTAATGATGAAAAAAACAACGAGGAAAATATATTACCTGGATTTGAGGAAAATATAAATGAAAAAAGTAGTAATAATGAAGTTGAAGATATTTTACCAGGAGTTGAAAATAGCTTTAACGAAGTTAAGCAACCTCAATACACTCCAAATACATATGGAACTTATAATAATATAGAAAATAATGTAGTAAAAGAATTAACAAATAATGATGATTTTGAATATGATCCAAACAGTGGAGTTCAAGGGTTATTAACAGGAAATAAAAAACTTGTATCTTTTGTTGGTACTAGTAAAAATGGAACATCATTTTTAGTGAATAATGTTGCCCAATTGATATCTTCATCTGGTATCAATACAGCTATATTAGATACTACGAAAAATAAAAATTCATTTTATATATTTACTCAAAATGAAGAACAACTAAGAAACAGAGCTTCTAATAGTATCCGAAGGTTACAAGTGGGTGCTGCAGAAGGTATAAAGGTTAACAATAGTTTAACAGTGTATACGGCTGTTCCAGATGAAGAAGTTGGAATTCAAAATTATAAAGAGGTTTTAAAAACTTTATTGGAAAATCATGATTTAGTATTAATTGATTGCGATTTTAACACAGGCTTTGGTTATTTTGCTGAATCACAGGAGATATATTTAGTTCAAAGTTTAGATGTATTAACAATACAACCTTTAACAGCATTTTTATCTATTTAATCCTTGTATAAAGTGGCGTATTTTATGGATGAAATGGAATAATTAT
>CAJKKA010000157.1 GCA_905200315.1 uncultured Clostridium sp. | reverse complement strand
TTTCAAATATTTTTCTTTAATTTTTCCGACGCATACTATATTTATTCTCATATAATTTATACTGCTTTTTATATGCAGCAATTCCTCCTTTGTATTTTATCGTTCCTTTTTATTCAAATACTAAAACTTATTATTTCATATTTAAATAATCCTATTTGATTATATTATATCAATTTGCATTTGTATATATTTTAAAATACAAGATTTATTGCAATAATTAGAAATAAACAAAAATTCACATACTTATCCACAAATCCACGGTGGATAACTCAAAAAACGGTGGATAACTATCAATTCTTCATAAGTATAATAAAAAACCCCGCCATTTTTTTGCGAGGTCATCTATTTTATTAAACTTTCTTATCTATAATAAATCAATTAGAGCTTCAACATCCCCCATTTTTGTTGCCCAACTTGTTGCAAAACGGATTACTGTATGAGTATCATCATATTTTTCCCAAAAACTATATCTTACATCCTTTGCAAGTCTCTCTAATTTATCGTTTTCTAATACTATAAATTGTTGGTTTGTTGGTGAATCTAAATAAAACTTATATCCTTTATCAGCTAGTCCTTTTTTCAATACTTCTGCTGTATCGATTGCATTTTTAGCTATTTCAAAATAAAGATTATCTGTAAATAATGTGTCGAATTGAATACCTAATAGTCTTCCTTTTGCAAGTAATGCTCCATGTTGTTTTACTCTTGTAGTAAAATGTTTAGGCATATTATTTTTAGTAAATACTACTGCTTCACCACATAATGCTCCTACTTTTGTGCCTCCTATATAAAATACATCACAGTATTTTGCTATAGTTTTAATATCTATATCCGTATCTTTTGCCATTACACCATAACCTAGTCTTGCACCATCTAAAAATAGCGGAATTTCAAATTGTTTGCATACATCAGATATTTTTATTAATTCTTCTTTTGTATATAAAGTCCCATACTCTGTTGGATGAGATATATACACCATTCCTGGAAATACCATATGTTCGTGTGCTTCATCATCGTAAAATGTTTCTATAAAATCCTTTAATTCCTCTGCATGCATTTTTCCATCATGTTCTGGAACTGTTAAAACTTTATGCCCTGTAAATTCAATTGCTCCTGCTTCATGCACATTTACATGACCTGTTGTAGCAGCCACAACCCCTTCATATGGATGTAACATTGTATCGATTACTATTTGATTTGTTTGTGTTCCTCCAACTAAAAAATATACTTCTGCATCATTGCAACCGCAAGCTTTTTTTATTTTTTCTTTAGCTCTTTCACAATATTCATCACTTCCATATCCAGAAAGGCTTTCGTAATTTGTTTTTGTTAATGCTTCTAAAATTTTTGGATGTGCACCTTCTGAGTAATCATTTTCAAAATATAACATTTCTAATTCCCCCTGACAATTGTTGTTTTAATATTTATAAAAATAGTTTCTATAGTTCATAAACCTTTGAAACTTTATCTCTTGATAACACGTCTAAAGTTAAATCCTTACCTATTATCATCTCATTTTTTGTTAATACATTTTTTGTTGTCGCATATGCTAACTCTGGAAAATTATTTTCTTTACTTAAATGTGCTAATAAAATTGATTCTGTTCCACCTTCTACTAACTCTGTACAAAAACTTGCCGCTTCTTCATTTGATAAATGCCCACCGTCTGACATTACTCTTTTTTTAAGAGCATAAGTATAACTTCCCATCATAAGCATATTTGGATCATAATTTGATTCTAAAACTACTAACTTTGAACCTTTTAAATTGTTTCTAATATTGTCTGTTATATATCCGATATCCGTAGCTATAGACATTTTTTCCTTGTCCGAATAAATATTATATCCAACTGCATCTTCCGAATCATGTGGTATTGAAAAAGGTCTTATTTTAAGTTCACCTAATTCATATGTTTTATCATTATCAAAAACAATCATATTTTCTTCTTTTATATTTCCGATTTTGTCTTTCATTCCACACCATGTTTTAAAGTTTGCATATATAGGAATATCTAATTTTCTAGACATAATCCCTGCACCTTTTATATGGTCCGAGTGTTCATGTGTTATAAATATTCCTTGAATTTTATCTATATCAAAATCAGCCTGTTCTATTCCTGATGTAATTCTTTTACCTGCAAGACCTGCATCTATTAAAATTCCTGTATCTTTATAAGATACGACATGGCAATTGCCACTACTTCCACTTCCAATTGAACAATATTTTAACACCGTGCTACTCCTTTCTATATATCTTTCTAATTTATATTATACCAAAAAAATAGGGTATGAGATATTTTTCCCCAACCCTATTTAAAATTTACCTATTTTTCTAAGTTTTAAACATCAAACACAACCTAGTTGCATTTATCAACTATCTTATTTATATCTACCCCTTTGTCCTTCCACATCTTCATAAATTGGTTTCCATTTACATTTTGGAACATATAATTATTGCAGTATTCTTGTAATGTTTCAAAAAATATTTTATCTCCGACTTCTTTTCTTATTTCATTAAAAACTACTGCTCCTTTTGTATATACGTTTAAACTATATTCTGATGAATTATCAAACTCTGTACTAGCTTTAAACATATCTGAACCTCTATAATTTTCACTTTGCACTTCCATAGTTTTTAATAGTTTATCACTTACCTCTTTTCCGTATTTATTTTCAAAATATAAAATAGTTGAGTATTCTGTAAGTGCCTCATCTAACCATGGTTCATTAACTTCATCATTTCCGACTATACTATACCACCATTGATGAGCAGTTTCATGTGCTATTACGTACTCCAATAAAAATTTTGTATCCTTATCATATAATGTTTGATCTATCATAACTAATGTAGGATATTCCATTCCTCCTATAAAGAAATCACTCGCAACAACTGAATATGTATCATAAGGATATTCAGTGAATAATCCACTAAAAACTTTTATAGAATCTTTAGCTATTCTATTCGCTTCAACTGCTAAATCTTTATTCAAACTATATGTAATAATTGATGTTTTTCCATATACACTTTTATTTATTATAAATTTATCGCTCAATACCATAGCAAAATCTCTTACCTTTTTTGCTTGTAATTTATATAATTTTTTGCCCTTACTTTCTTTTTCATCTATTACTGAACCAGTACATGCAAGGTCATATTTTTCTGGTACTAAAATATTTACTGAAAAGTTGCTTGTATCACTATAAAAAGGATCTCCTATTGTTGAGTAGCTTTCTAAATTCCATCCATTTTCATCATAAACACACGCTATTGGAAACCAATTTGTAATATTTATAGTATTGTCTCCATACCCGAAACGCCCTAAGCAATTAGGCAATTTTACTGTATATTTCATATCGATAGAATATTTTTGCCCACTTTTTAACTCTTTATCCAATATTATTTCTAAAATATCATTTTTATCTCCTACTATATTGTATTTTAATTTTGAATTGCTATTTAAAATGTTTGAAATTTTTATATATCCCTCACTAAATCCATTTGGGTACGCTTGGCCCATTTCTTCCTTTTCAAAAGGACATATTTTGCTATTTGAAAATGCATTTGGATATATATGCATATATATCTTATCTAAAGTTTTATCTGTATTGTTTATATATGTAATGTTCTGATTGCACTCAATTTTTTTATCTTTATCATTGAATACAACATCGATTATGTAATTATTTATTTCCCTATCGTCTAAAATAGCCAGTGTCTCCTGTTCTGGCTTATGATTAATAATTAAAAATGCACTTATAATACATAATAAGGTACATAATATTAATGCTATTTTTCTCCTCTTTTTATTAAAATTTATAACCACTTTCTTTCCCTCCCATTTTACATGCATATTTTTTTTTTTTAGTTCAAAGATAAAACTATAAT
>CAJKKA010000156.1 GCA_905200315.1 uncultured Clostridium sp. | reverse complement strand
GTCCTGTAGTTTCTCTAAACTCTGGAATCACAGTAAATGCAGAAGAAGTTGAATAAAAAATGAAATTAAAAATTTTTTGAAAAATTCATAAAAATGTGCTATAATAAAAACATTAATGACCTAAAAGGAGGATTTTTTATGGCAAATCGGAGTAAAATAGGATTAGTAACATTAAATGATAGGGTTGTTCTTTTTTCAAAGGAAGAAGAAGAAATAATAAAATTCTTTAAGATTGATGAAGTTCAATTGAAAAATGAAATTGATAATATTATGGAAAAGAAAATTTCTAGGCCTGCTGAAATATTTAAAGAAGCGGTTGAGGTGATATTATTTCCATACAAATTCTTGGATTTGAGAAAAAAAGTAAAGGTTTATGGAGAAGAGATTTCAATTCATGAGCAAGAAATATTTAAAAGATGGAGAGAATACATTTCTTCATCTGAAAAGTATATAGAAAGCGAAAAAAGGAGAACATCAGATAGAAAAAAGAAACGTTTATATGAAAAGAATATTATCCAACAGAATCTTTTTACTTTAGAAGTTTCAGAAAAAATTAGAAAAAAAAGAAATTTATACTAATTGCCAGGGAGAGTTTCAAAATTGAAGCTCTCTTTTTCTTGTCAAAAAAACATATATTTGATATACTATACAAAATTATAGGAGATAAAAATGGTAGCTGAAATAATAATTAATAGTATAGTAAAAACGTTAAATAGAGTATTTGATTACAATATTCCAGAAGAATTAGCAGATAAAATAAAAATTGGTTCAAGAGTATTAGTTCCATTTGGAAATGGAAAAAAACTTGAGGATGGATTTGTAATAAATATAAAACAAAGTTCAGAGTACAAAATAAAAGATATAGTAAAATTCGAAGAAAAAGCATTTTCAAAAGAAAACATTGAACTTGCAAAATGGATGTCTAATAGATACTTTTGTAATATATCAGATTGTTTAAAACTTATGTTGCCACCGGGTACGGCAACTAAAGAATTAGAAAACAGAACAAAAGAAAAGCTAATTAATTTCGTATATTTAGCAAAAGAAACAGATGAAATTGAAAATGCTATTGAAAATAAAATAATAAAATCTGAAAAGCAAATACAAGTATTAAAATTTTTAGAAGAAAATGAAGAAGCAACAGTTTCAGATATAGAAATGTTTACAGAAGCCAGTAGAGCAATAGTAAAAACACTAGAAAAAAATGGCTTTGTAGAAATTATTGCAAAGGAAGTTGAAAGAAATCCATTCATACATAAAAATATACAAAGAGATGAAAAAAGAAAATTAACAGAAGAACAACAGTTAGCTTTTAATACCATAAATAAAAGCATTATAGAACATAAATTTAATGAATTTCTAATATACGGTGTAACTGGTTCAGGAAAAACAGAAGTATATATGCAATTAATTGAAAATGTATTAAAACAAGAAAAAACGGCAATAGTGCTAGTTCCAGAAATAAGCTTAACTCCACAAATGGTAGATAGATTTATAGCAAGATTTGGAGAGGAAACAATAGCTGTACTTCATAGTAAATTATCTGTTGGAGAACGTTATGACCAATGGAATAAAATAAAAAATGGAGATGCTAAAATTGTAATAGGTGCAAGGTCTGCTATATTTGCTCCTATTAAAAATTTGGGAATAATTATAATAGATGAGGAACACGATGATTCATATAAATCTGAAATGAATCCAAGATATAATGCAAAAGATATATCTAAAATTATAGCAAAACAAAATAACATTCCGCTTGTATTAGGCAGTGCAACACCATCTGTTGATATATATTACAAAGCAAAACAAAAAGAAATTACTCTAATAGAACTAACCAAAAGAGCAAACAATTCTAATTTGCCAAATGTAGAAATAGTAGACTTAAGAAACGAACTAGCAGAGGGCAACAGAAGTATGCTAAGTAGAAGATTATACTACTTAATTCAAGAAAATATAAAAAATAAAAAACAAACAATTTTATTTTTAAACAGAAGAGGTTTTTCGACTTTTATAATGTGTAGAGATTGCGGATATGTTGCAAAATGTCCAAATTGCAATATTAGTCTAACATATCATAGAAAAGAAAATATGCTAAAATGCCATTATTGCGGACACACAGAAAATATTATAAAAGTTTGCCCAGAGTGTAAAAGTGAAAAAGTAAGATACTTTGGAACTGGAACACAAAAGCTAGAAGAACAAGTAAAAAAATATTTTCCAGAAGCAACAACAATTAGAATGGATGTAGATACAGTAACAAAAAAAAATTCACATGAATTAATTATTAACAAGTTTAAAGAAGAAAATATAGATATTTTAATTGGAACACAAATGGTAGTTAAAGGTCATCATTTTCCAAAAGTAACCTTGGTAGGAGTAATTGCAGCAGATAGCAGTTTAAATATAGATAATTACAAAGCAAGTGAAACAACGTTTGATTTACTTGTACAAGTAGCCGGAAGAGCTGGTAGAGAAAAACTTCCAGGAAATGTTATAATTCAAACCTATAATCCAGATAACTTTTGTGTACAATATGCACAAAAACAAGATTACAATTTATTTTATAATGCTGAAATTCATTTAAGAGAAATGTTGAAATATCCGCCATTTTGCGATATAATAATGTTCGGAATAAATGGTAATATTTACAAAGAAGTAGTTGAAGTGTCAAAATTTTTATATGAGAATTTAAAAAAATACAATATAGAGGGAATATTGTTAAAACCAATGCCAGCACCAATAGATAAAATAAAAAACAGGTATAGATGGCGAATGATACTAAAAACAAGGGTTACAGAAGAGATTATTAAAAATATAAACGAACTTTTAAATAAATATTATGCACAAAATTATAAAAACACAAGGGTAATTGTAGATATAAATCCAAATAATTTATCATAAGGGGGCAAATAAAATGGCAATAAGAAATATTAGAACAGAAGGAGACGAAATACTTAAAAAAAATGCAAGAGAAGTAGAAAATATAGATGAAAGAATCCAAATTTTAATAGATGATATGATAGAAACTATGCATCATCTAAATGGAGTAGGGCTTGCAGCACAACAAGTTGGAGTATTAAAAAGAGTTGTAGTAATAGACTTATACGATGATAATGGTCCAATAGTATTTATAAATCCAGTTATAAAAAAGGAAAAAGGAGAACAAGAATGCGAAGAAGGATGTTTAAGTTTTCCAAATCAATTTGCAAAAATAATAAGACCAAAAGAAGTAGAAGTAGAAGCTTTAGATAGAGAAGGCAAAAAATTCAAATTAAAAGCAAAAGGACTACTAGCACAAGCAATATGTCATGAAGTAGACCATTTAAACGGAATAGTGTTTGTTACAAAAATAATACCAGGAACCTTACAATACGTTGAACCGGAAAATTAGAATATTAATATATTATAAAGAATTGATGTCAGATGTTGTAGGGGTCGGCGTCCTCGACGACCCGCAATATAAATTCTTGATATAAACAAAGTAAATATACACATACATAATTATAATGAAATTTTTTGATGACATAAGGTGACAAATTATTTGTTTCTTGGATAATATAAAAACATTAACTAATCAGGAGGAATTATTTTGAAAATCTTATTTATGGGTACACCAGATTTTGCTGCAGAATCATTAAAAAGCATTTATGAGGCAGGAGAAGAAATTATAGGTGTTGTTACAAATCCAGATAAACCTAAAGGCAGAGGTATGAAAATGTGCTATTCACCAGTTAAAGAATTTGCACTTGAAAAAAACTTAGAAATTTATCAACCTGAAAAAGTAAAGAAAAACACGGAATTTATAGAGAAAATAAAAGAATTAAATCCAGATGTTATTTGTGTTGTAGCATATGGAAAAATACTTCCAAAAGAAATTTTAGATATACCTAAAT
>CAJKKA010000155.1 GCA_905200315.1 uncultured Clostridium sp. | reverse complement strand
TACTACTTTTGGGATGGTTTATTTAAATAAATAATATAAGAAAAGATAAATATTCCCATCAAAAAAGGCTCTCTTCAATAATATTGAAAAGAACCTCTTTTATTACATTTTTAATTATATTCATATTATTTTCCTAATATATATCATCATTAATCTAATTCATGCAAGAATAATCCACATCTTACTTTTGGTTCAAACCAAGTTGATTTTGCTGGCATAATTTTATTTGCATCGGCAACTGCGATAAGTTCTTCGATGCCTGTTGGATACATTGCAAATGCGACTTTCATATCGTTATTTACTCGTCTTTCTAATTCGCCTATTCCACGAATTCCTCCAACAAAGTCGATTCTCTTATCTCTTCTTGGGTCTTTTATACCCAAAATATTATCTAATATATTATCTTGTAATATAGATATATCTAGAGATTTAACTTCATCTCTAACTTTTGTATATCTTTTTCCAAATTCAATTCTATACCAATCTCCATCTAAAAACATTCCTACATCGCCTTTTTTCTGCGGCTTGTAAGGTGTGTTTCCTTTTACTTTTTCGACATCGAATTTTTGAGCTATTTTATCTAAAAATTCTTCTTTTGTATTTCCATTTAAGTCCTTAACTACTCTGTTGTAGTCCATGACTTCTAAATCATTTTCTGGAGCTATCATAGCGATATAGTAATTAAATTCTTCATCACCTGTATAATTTGGATTTGCATCTCTTTTTTCTTTCGCAACATTTACTGCAGATGCTGATCTATGGTGACCATCTGCTATATATAGATGAGGGATTTTATCAAATTCATCTACTAATTCTTTTAAATCTTCTTTTCTATCAATGCGCCAGACTGTGTGGAATACTCCATCATCACTTATAAAATCGTATATTGGAAGTTCATTTTTAACATAATAGTCTATGATTTCATCAACTTTTTCTCTGTTTTTATAAGTAAGAAGTATTGTTCCTGTATTTGCATTACAGTATTTTATATGATTAGTCCTATCTAATTCTTTGTCTGGCTTTGTATATTCGTGGATTTTTATAACACCATTGATATTATCGTCAACAGATACACATGCGACAAGACCTGTTTGTGCTCTGCCATCCATGATTTCTCTATAAATGTAAATACATTCTTGTTTTTCTTTTATCAATATTTTTTCATCTTTAAATTTATCTAAGTTTTCTTTAGCTTTAAGATAAACAGCTTCATCGTGTTCATCTACATTATCGTCTAAGTCAACTTCAGCTCTATCAATATGGATAAAAGAATATTTATTTTCTTTTCCCATTTTTTTTGCTTCTTCTCTATTCATAACATCATATGGTAATTCTGCTACCATATCCACATAATTTTTTGCTGGTCTAACTGCCCTAAAAGGTTTTATTATTGCCATTTCTCGTTCCCCCTAATTTTATAATGCTATTTGCTCATCATCTTGAAAATATTCTACTAACATTTCTACTATTTCTTTGCTTATTCTATCTTGAGCTTCAACTGTTGATGCACCTATGTGAGGAGTTGGAGACACCATTGGGTGATTAACTAATTCTAGGTTTACTTTAGGTTCTGTTTCATAAACATCCATTGCAACGGCCTCGATTTTACCATTATCTAATGCTTCGATTAAGTCGTGTTCACATACTAGAGCACCTCTAGCATTGTTTACAAAGTATACGCCTTGTTTCATTAAATCGAATTCTTTTTTAGTTATTAAGTAACCTTTTTCTTTATCATAAGGTATGTGTATAGTTAAGAAATCAGCATTTTTTAATACTTCTTCAAAGCTACAGAATTTATATCTTGTATAACCTTCCATTTTTCCTAATATATCATAATATATTACTTTCATACCTAATGCAGTCGCCATTTTTGCAACTTCTTTACCTATTCTACCTAAACCTATTATTCCTAATGTTTTTCCAAAGATTTCTGTTCCTATATATTTCTTTTTATTCCATTCGCCATCTCTCATAGTCACGTTAGCTATATTTACAAATCTAGCTATTGTGATGATTTGGCCTATTGTAAGTTCTGCTACTGATCTTGTACTTGCACATGGTGTATTCATAACTTTGATTCCCTTTTTAGTTGCGTATTTAACGTCTATATTATCTAGTCCTACACCACTTCTTATTATTATTTTTAGTCTTGCATTTCCTTCTAAGGCTTTATCTATTATCTCTTTTGTGATTGTATTTTTAGAACGGATAACTAAAGCGTCAACATCTTGACACATTAATCCAAGTTCTTCACCATCATAAAATTTATCTATTACATCAAATCCTAAGTTTCTTAAATTTTCTATTTGATCATTATTCATTCCATCAGCCACTAATATTCTATACATTTTCATACCTCCAAAATCCCTTTTTATTCTTCGCTTTAATATTCATAATCATTCATATTTAATCTTTGTAATTTTTCATATATTAATAAAACTTACTACTTTAAGTTAAAATCCTAATATATCATCAATATTTTTCAATAAATCTCTTATATCGTTTTCTGTATAATCTCCCATGTGTGAAATTCTAAAAGTTTTGTCTTTTAATTCACCGTATCCGTTTGCAATTAAATAACCACGTTTTTGTAGTTCTTCATTTAATTTAGATACATCTATATTTTGGGTATTTTTTACTACTGTTAAAGTGTTGGATAAATGATTTTTATCTGTAAAGATTTCGAAGTGTTCCTCAGCCCAATTTCTAACGATTTTAGCCATGTCTTCATGTCTTTTAAATCTGTTTTCTAGGCCTTCTTTTAAGATTTTTTCTAATTGATAATTTAAAGCGAACATGTGTGAAAGGGATGGAGTTGACGGATATTGATAATTTTTCTTTTTGATATACTCATACATTGATAGTAAATCAAAATAAACTCCTCGATTTGGTACTTTTTCGGCTCTTTTTCTAGATTTTTCGGAAAATGTACAAAGTGACATACCAGGTGGTAAGCCAATTGCCTTTTGAACTGATGTGATGCAAATATCTATTCCAATTTCATCGACGGGGATTTTGATTCCTCCCGCGGAACTAACTGTATCTACACAGTAGACGACATCATCGTATTTTTTTAGGATTTGACCAATATCTTCGATTGGATTTCTTATGCCTGTAGAAGTCTCATTATGAGTTACAGTTATTAAATCATATTTGCCAGTTGCAAGTACCTTATCAACCATTTCTGGCTCTATAGCCTGACCTAATTCAACTTTAAATAAATCTGTTGGAACACCATTTGTTATACCCATTTTGTGCCATCGATCTCCAAATGAACCACAGGAGAATACAGCTGCTCTTTTTGCTGTACAACATCTAATGGAGCCTTCCATTAAGCCAGTGCCGGAGGATGTTGATAATAATATTTCATTATCAGTGTAGAATAATTTTTTAGCTTTTTCAGTTATGCTTTTTTGAAGTTCTGATGCTTCTTTGCTTCTATGGCTAATAACTGGTGTAGCCATTTTTTCTAGGACATCTTCACTAACATCTATAGGTCCTGGTATAAATAATTTTTTACTCATAATAAGCCTCCTTTCTTGAATAGTTTAAAAATCAATTATCAAAATAATAATTAACTTTATTTAATATTTATAGTATGTTTTTTTCCTTAATTTGTCAATACAATTATTCATTTGATACATATAATTTTTTTTATATTTTATCTTTTCAAAAGTTTTTCTAGTATATTATCACCAAAGTATATGATATTATACGATACGAATCAAACATTCACATACTTTTATTTATAATAATTTTTATTTTAGTTTTTTATCTTAAAAAATAGTTATAATTTTTAAAATATAGCAATCAAATCTTCTATAAATATTTTGCATAAGTATAAATTCATATGATGTGTATAATTATATCCATTTTATTTTAAACTATTCTTATTTTTGTA
>CAJKKA010000154.1 GCA_905200315.1 uncultured Clostridium sp. | reverse complement strand
CTTGCTTCTGATCTTTCGCTTTCTGCTGGTTTTACTTCTGTTTCATTTAATTTATCTAATACATCTAAGCCTTCTATTACTTTTCCAAATGCTGCATATTGTCCATTTAAGCTTGCATTGTCTTTTGTCATTATAAAGAATTGTGATCCTGCTGAGTTGTATCCTTCTTCTGTCATTCCCATTGAGCTATAATCTGAACGAGCCATTGCTATTACACCTTTTTCAAAACGTATGTCGTTTTTATTAAATCCGTTTTGTACAAATTCACCTTTTATTGAGTATTTTTCGTCGTTTTCTTCTCCTTTTAAATCTCCAAGAGTTGGTGATCCTGAACCTGTTCCTTCTTTATCTCCACCTTGTACCATAAAGTCTTTTACTATTCTATGGTATGTTAGTCCATCATAAAATCCATTGTTTGCAAGTTTTATAAAGTTTGCAACTGTGTTTGGTGCTTTATCTGGATATAGCTCTAATTTTATTGTTCCTAAATCTTTTACTTCCATTGTTACCATTGGATTTTGTTTATTTTCAGTTGCTTTTTTATAGTAACCAAATCCTACTACTCCTATTAATACTATAACAACTAATATTGCTATTAATTCTATTATTATTTTTCCTTTTTTCATTTTTATTTCCTCCTTTGAATTTCTATTCTGTAATATTATATCTTATTTTGTCTATATTGTAATTTTGCTCAATTTCTTTTTCTGTTAATGCTCGGTTGTAAATTCTAGCACAGTATATATTTCCATTAAAAAAATTTTGTTTTGCATAACTTCCATCTGGATCTGCTCCTAAAATCATTATTGTTTCACTTTTTGTTTTTTCTATTTCTTTATTAATTTCTAAAAAATTTTTCGTATTATTTTCAAAAAATTTTAAGATTGATCCATCATATGTTTCCGATAATTTATATATTTTATTTTCTACAACTTCATTCGATGATTCAGAAATATTATATTGATTATTCGCATATATTGCAGCCATATTCACAAATTTTGATTTTGATGAGCTGTATTTATATAAAATTACATATCCTCCTGCTTGATGATTAGCAATATAATCTCCCTCTATATTATTTATTTTTTTATTTAATGCAACCGTTTCCAGAGTTAATTTAGAATAGTCCATTTTAGTAATTCCTACCCAATCATCTACACCATCAAATTCTAAGAAATTATTATTCCATGTTCCACCATTTAATGTTCCATCATTTTCATTTCCACTTAAGTCTTTCCACGTTGTAGCCGCTTCATTATGTTTATAATTTTCATTATATTCTCCATCTAAATATAACTGTAGACCATCTTTTACATATGCATATATTTCCTTTACACTACTTTCTTTTCCTTTAGCATCTCTATATTTAAGTTCATATATTCCTGGGTCTTTTATTTCTAGTTCAAAGCTATTTGTCAACTTTTCTACACGTTTCCATTCGTAATTTTTATCTTCTTTATATTCTGCATATAATAGATTTCCTTCTAATGGATTTCCATTACATTTTATATTTTCTGGACGAACTACATATTTCCACGAATACTCTTGTGGTTCTAATGTAACCTCAAAAGATATATCATTGCTTATATTTTCTTCTTCTTGTGTTGGTTTATAATACTCTATTCCAAAGTCTTTTAATGTATGTTTTCCATTTATTCCTTCTTTACTATATACTTGTCCATCCTTAAAGTTTGCATATACAGTATCTGTAATATTATATAAACCTATTTTATTAAAATCAGTTTCTGTTGATAAAACATAATTGTATGTAATATTGTCTTCAGTATGTTCTTCTGCTGTTAAATTTAAGTTTTCATAATCGTCGTTATGCATATTTACTGCTTCATTTATTTCTTGTAATTGGTTTAAAAATCTTTGCTCAGCTGCATTTTGCATTGTATTATTTCCTACATATACCGCTGTTCCTGATAATATTAGTAATAATATTATTGTAATTACTAGTACAACTAATGTTATTCCTTTATTAGAGCTCATATTTTCCTCCTTTGTTTATAAAAGTACATTGTCGAATACAAATTGTTCTTGCATTCTTTTTAAAGATTGTTTTATTGTACGGGCTCTAATTTCACCAATTCCATCTACTTCATCTAATGCTGGTATATCTGCTTCTAATATATGTTGAAATGATTTAAAAGATTTTACAAGATTTTCTACTATATTATTTGGCACTCTTGGTATTTTATTTAAAATTCTATAGCCTCTTGTATAAACAGCAACTTCTTCATATGTATCAAATACATCATAGCCTAAAATTTTTGCAATTATTTGTTGTTGCATTAATGCTTCGTAATCTAAATTGCTTATATCTTCTAAGTATTTTTCTGCTGTTTTACGTTTTTTAGTTGTCATATAGTCTTTTATAATTAATAATTCTTCTTTTTCTAAATCTCCAATTAGTTCCTCTAATTGCATTTCTGTAAGTCTTCCCTCAACTCCAAGTTCATATATTCCGCCTTGTACTTCTTTAACAATTTTCATAACCATTTCGGCTCTTTGTATTGCTGTTATAACATTATCTAATGTAACTATATCATTAAATTCGTATTCATTTAATATGCTAAGCTTACTATCAAATACTTTTTTATATTTTTCAAGAGTTTGCAAGGCTTGATTTGTTTTTGTTAATACTTTTGATGTATCTTCTATTGTATAACGCAATTCTCCTTTAAATATTGTAATTACATTTCTTCTTTGAGATATACTTACTACAAGCTCTTTGGTTTGTTTTGCAGTACGTTCTGCAGTTCTATGTCTCGTACCGGTTTCTCTAGTTGGTATTTCTGGCGAAGGAATTAGTTGAGCATTTGCATATAGAATTTTTTTAAAATCACTACTTAATACAATAGCTCCATCCATTTTTGCTAATTCATATAATCTTGCTGATGTATAATCTTCATTTATAAAAAATCCACCATCAACAATGTCCATTACATTTTTGGAATCTCCGAATACTATTAATCCACCTGTTTTTGCTTTTAATATATTGTCTAATCCTTCTCTAATAGGTGTTCCTGGTGCGATAAGTTTTAATATTTTTGTTAGTTCATTTTCATCGTTTCTTCTCAATATTATATCAACACCTTTCTAATTTTTATCTTAATCCCAAGCAACTTACTGCCTGATTAACATCTTTGACCCCTATTATATCTAATTTATATTTTTCTTTCAATAGTTTTTTGTTATTTTCTGGAATTATACATTTTTTAAACCCTAATTTTTCTGCTTCCTTTAAACGTTTATCTATTAAATTTATGCTTCTAACCTCTCCTGTTAAACCGACTTCCCCCATAACTACTACATCTCTAGGAATACTTTTATTTTTAAAACTTGAAGCAACACTAACCACAATTCCTAAATCTAATGCTGGTTCATTAATTTTCATTCCACCAACTACATTTAGATATACATCTTGATTTCCAAGCATTATTCCTGCCTTTTTTTCTAAAACTGCTATAAGAAGTGTTAATCTATTATAATCAATTCCATTTGCAGTTCTTCTTGGAAGACCAAATACACTTTGTGCGCATAAAGCTTGTAGTTCAACTAAAATTGGCCTTGTTCCTTCCATGCTGGCAACTATAACAGAACCTGTAAGCTCTTCTTCCCTCTCAGAAATAAGAACAGAAGATGGGTCTATTATTTCTTTCATTCCAAGGTTGTCCATTTCAAACATTCCAATTTCATTTGTAGAACCAAATCTATTTTTTACACTTCTTAAAATCCTATAAGAAAAATATCTTTCTCCTTCTATATATAGAACAGTATCTACCATATGTTCTAACACCCTTGGTCCTGCAATATTTCCATCTTTTGTAACATGACCAATTATAATTGTTGTAATCTCATTTTGTTTACACATTTTCATAATTCTAGAAGTTATTTCTCTAACTTGG
>CAJKKA010000153.1 GCA_905200315.1 uncultured Clostridium sp. | reverse complement strand
AGTAGTTGACTGTGTAAACTCATTAGGAGGAATAGATTTAAACATAACAGATGAAGAATTAAAATATATAAATCAATATGTAGATGAGCTAAACAAAGTAACAACTAGTACATCTGAATATGTGGTGCAAAGCGGAAAACAACATGTAAACGGAATACAAGCAGTAGCATATGCACGTATAAGATATACAGCAGGGGGAGACTACAAAAGAACAGAAAGAATGAGAACAGTAATAGAAGCAATGCTAGAAAAAGCCAAAACACTTAATCCAATAGAATTAAACAAAGTAGCAAACACAATATTACCAAAAATATACACAAATATAAATTCAAAAGAAATAATGAGCATATTACCAAACATAGCAACCTACAAAATAAATAACAACATAGGATGGCCATACAACACAAAAGGAGCAACAATAGGAGGAGTATGGTATGGACCAGCAATAACACTAGAAAGCAATGTAAAGAAACTACACGAAGAAATATACAAACAAGAAAATTATGAACCATCAGCAACAGTAAAACAAATAAGTAACGAAGTAATACAAAAAACAGGATATACAAACTAATGTAAATCGGGGACAGTCCCCGATTTACATTTTTTGCTACTTTTGGGACAGGTTATTAAGATTTTATGTTGACAAAAGTTATGTAAACATTGTATAATAGAACTATGGGAAAATTATGTAAATATAGAAAAAATTATATAAAAAGGATAATTTATTTAATTCTTGTAGTTTTATGGATGATTACAGTTTTTTTCTTTTCTGAACAGAATGGAGATGAGTCTTCTAAAGTTAGTAACGAAACAACAAAAGCTATTGTTCAATTTTCTAAAAATAGTTCAGATAGCTTAGTTGAAAGAGTAAATCCATATATTAGAAAATTAGCACATTATTCTTTATATACAGTGGGAGGTATACTAATTTATTTATTATTTAAAACCTTCAAAATTTATCAAACAAAACAAATTTTATATAGTTTTATATCGGGCTTTTTATATGCATGTTCAGATGAGATTCATCAAATATTTGTACCACATAGGTCTGCTATGGTAAGAGATGTAGTTATTGATAGTTTAGGGGTTTTAACAGGAATTATAATTTTAGTAGTATTAAATAGATTTAAAAATAAATATTTTTATTCTAATAAAAACAAATTAATGGGGGAAAAAGATGTCAAATAATGTAATGGAAAATGTACCAGCAAATACAGACATTGTTGAAGTAAAAGAAAAATCTTTATTAGATAAAAAGGAATTATATTTAAGTTTTAAAAGGGGAACTGATATATTTATTTCTAGTTTAGCTTTAGTTATTTTGTTACCATTTATTACTCTTATTTCTATATTGATAAAAATAGATTCAAAAGGAAAAGTTTTTTATAAACAAACTAGAATAGGAAAAAATGGCAAATATTTTACAATTTATAAATTTAGAACAATGTTTTCAGATGCCAATAATTTTAGTAAGTATTTTACAAAAGAACAAATGGAAAAATATAAAATAAACTATAAATTAGACAATGACCCTAGAATAACAAAAATTGGAAAAATACTTAGAAAAACAAGTTTAGATGAATTACCACAATTAATAAATATATTAAAGGGTGATTTATCAATTATAGGACCAAGACCAATAGTAGATGGAGAAATAGAAAAATATGGATTAAACAAAAATAAATTATTAAGTGTAACACCAGGCTTAACAGGAAATTGGGCAGCAAATGGTAGAAGTTGTACAAGTTATGAAGAAAGAATGCAAATGGAATTAGATTATGTTGAAAATATAAGTTTTAAAATGGATATGGAAATATTTTTTAAAACTATAATATCTGTTTTAAAAAGAAAAGGAGCTATGTAGTATGAAAATTGATATTATATGTCCTTTATATAACGCGGAAAAGGATATAGAAAGATTACATAGAGAAATACTTAAGCAAAAAAATGTTGAAATTAATAATATAAAATATATTTTAACAGATAGTAAGGATAATACAGAAGAACTTTTAAAAAAACTTAAGATTGAATATACAAAAATAAAAAAAGAAGAATTTTCACACAGCCTTACTAGAGAACAAGCAGCTCTATCTAGTAAGGCTGATATTGTTGTATTCATAACACAAGACATAATAATTGAAGGAGAAGATTGGTTATATAACCTAACTAAAGACATTTCAAATGGAAAGGTTCAAGCATGTTTTAGTAGACAACTTTGTATAAATAATACAATAGAAAAGTACACAAGAGAGAAAAACTATCCTAACAAAAGCAGAATAGTATCAAAGGAAAATATAAAAGAATTAGGCTTACAAACATTTTTCTTTTCAGATGCCGCTTCTGCAATTAATCGAAAAATTTTTGAAGAACTAAATGGATATGATGGAAAAAATCTACCAACAAACGAAGATATGTATATAGCATATAAACTTATAACAAAAGGTTACAAAATAAAATATTGTGCAGATTCAGAAGTGATACACTCACATACATTTACATTAAAACAATTATATAAAAGATATTATGATACAGGATTGTTTTTTAAAATGAATAGTTTTATAGATAAATATGGAACAACAAAAACAGGTGGCAGTTTAGCAAAATACATATTGAAGCGAGCAATTCAAGATAAAAATATAAAAGTACTACTAAATTTTATTCCTAATATGGCAGTAAGATATATAGGAATGAAGAAAGGAAAAAGAGATGGAAGAAAACAATAGATTAATTTCTATTATTGTTCCTATATATAATGTAGAAAAATATTTATCAAAATGTATAGAAAGTTTGTTAAATCAGACTTATACTAATATAGAAATTTTATTGGTAAATGATGGCTCAACAGATAATAGCAAAAAAATATGTGAACAATTTAAAGGAAAAGATTCAAGGATAAAATTAATAAATAAAGAAAATGGCGGCCTTTCAGATGCAAGAAATAAGGGATTACAAAAGTCAATAGGAAAATATATTACATTTGTAGATTCAGATGATTATGTAGAAAAGAATTATATTGAAACATTATATTCTTTAATAACGAAATTTAATTCAGAAATAGCTATAGCAGATTTTAGAGTTATAAAAGGTGATAAACAAAAAATAAAAGAAAAAGATATAAAAGAATATTGTATTACTTCTGAAAAAGCAATAGATGAAATGTTATATTCAGATTTCTACTATATATCAGCCTGTTCTAAATTGTATAAAAAAGAATTGTTTGAAAATGTTGAATTTCCAAAAGGAAAAATGTTTGAAGATGTTGGAACGACTTATAAATTAATTATAAAAGCTAATAAAATAGCATGTACAAATAAAAAAATATACAATTATGTAATTAGGAATAATTCAATAACAACCTCAAAGTTTAAAAGTGAGCATTACGATTTAATAGAACTAACAAAAATAATGTGCGAAGATATACTAAAAAAATATCCTAATATGGAAAAGGGCGTATTAAGGAGAAAAATATATGCTAGCATAAGTACATTAAATAGAATGTTACTATCTAAAAAAACTAAAGTAGATTTAGATTTAGTAAATTATATAAAGAAAAATGGAAAAACAATTTTAAAAGACAACAAAGTACCAAAAAGAGATAAAATAGCAATTATATTAATAAATTTGAATTTAGATATATACAAAATATTTTTAAAAATATATAAAAAATAGGAGATATAAAATGGAAAAAATTGATTTTGTTATACCATGGGTAGATGGAAATGATAAAGTTTGGCAAGAAGAAAGAAAAAAATATGATGTGAATTCTGGTGAAGATGATAGAAATATAAGATATAGAGACTGGGACAATTTAAAATATTGGTTTAGAGGAGTTGAAAAATATGCACCATGGGTAAATAAAATATATTTTATAACATGGGGACATATTCCAGAATGGTTAAATACTGAAAATGAAAAATTGGTAATAGTAA
>CAJKKA010000152.1 GCA_905200315.1 uncultured Clostridium sp. | reverse complement strand
GAAAATACATTATCTATTGTTGATGGTTGAATATTTCCTAGAGGATTAAGTATTCCCATTCCTATTAATACTAATAAAGCTATTAATAGAGCTGGTGTTAAGTACGATCCTAT
Source organism: uncultured Clostridium sp. (assembly GCA_905200315.1). Next base: position 3,823 of record CAJKKA010000152.1, on the reverse strand, counting down.
TATATCAACAACTTTTGAAGGTTTTATTGTCAATAATAGTACTACTGCAAAGAATATTACTGAAAATACTACGGAATTGAAATTTCCAAATATAGGTTGAACACCCATTTCAAATGTTGTTGCTGCTGTTCTTGGTATAGCAAGAAGTGGCCCTATACAAATCATTATTGCACATCCTAGAGCAATAGATAATTTATGACCTGCTCTTGAGAATATTTTACCAACTTCACCACTACATTTTGCTATGGCAAGTATTGCAAGTAATGATAAACCTACATCTGCTAAAATAAATCCTGAGAATCCAATTAACCAACTTTTACCTGTTATAAGTCCTAAAAATGGTGGAAATAATAAATTTCCTGCACCGAAAAACATTGCAAATAATGCAAATCCTACTATTATTATATCTTTATTAATTTTCTTCATTATGACCTCCTTAAATGTCTCCCTTTATATTTCCCATGTATCTATTATAAGGGGTATATGTTAGAATAGTCAATAAAATTTTAATTTTCTGTAAATTCAAATTATATTTTTTATAAAAAAGTCATTTCTATATATATAAATCCTTTAGTTGATTTAATTTCAACATTTTTTCCTAAAAAAACTTCCAAAGCATCTGCATGTTTTTTAAAATCTGACTTTCCAAGGCCTATAGGACATTGAATTTTATAAATTTCTTTATTTTCTTTTACAGCCCTCTCTACCAATTTAGGATATTCTTGATCTTTGTTACACAAACCAACTTTTTCAAAAAATATCTCCAAGGGAGCTTTTTTTACTTCTTCTTTAGTAAAATATTTAAATATCATTTCCCCTGTTTCCCAAACTCCATCAAAAACCATTTGAAGTAGATTTCCATTACTACTCATAAATATTCCTCCTTCTATTAATTGAAGTAATCTTATTATATTTTTATATTTCCACAATAATAGGAAAGTGATCTGAATAAAATACTTCATCCACATCATAATACTTAGGTTTTATATTTTTACTCATAAAAATATAGTCGATTCTATGTTTATTAAAGGTAGGTTTCATATCTTTTGATAAATATTTTGCTATATCATTGTAAGAAAATAAATTTATATTTTTCTCATTAAAATCTCCACAAATTATAATATTATCACATTTACCTTTTGCAAAATCTAATATTTCACTTATTTGTAACTTTCTTTCATCACTATCTAAACCTAAATGGGTATTTATAATAAGTAAATCTGTACTATTAATACTCAACATCCCTCTCTGTTCTTTTTTACTAGTAAGTAAGAAATGATTACTTTCTATTATTTTTCTTTTACTTAAAATACAAATGCCAAATTTCACTTTTTTATTATTAACATGAAGACCAAATATGCCGTCCATTTTTAAAAGCAATTTCATAAGATTAAATTGATAATATAAAACTTCCTGCAAACAAATAATATCTGCATCTTGTTCTTTCAAATATTTTATAAGTTGAAACAAGGTAAATCTTCTAAATTCATCCATACCAACATGTATGTTGTAAGAAATTAATTTCAAATTTTATCACCTCAAATTTTGTTTCATTACAAAATAATATTCATAATACATATTAATTATCCTTATTTATTTTGATTAAAAAAGAGGATACCATAGGTACCCCCTTTAAAATGACGTTAAATTTATAAATTAAAATCTAAAATCACGTTCTCCATTGGCTATTTTAAGTAATCTATCTTCTACTATATGTCTTACTTTATCTTTAGGTATCTTTTTAACTTCTTTTTCTATTAATGCTTCTCCTGATTTTTTTGCTTCCTCAGACGCATAATCTTCTAAGTATTCTTTTAAAGTCATAATAGCATTTGGTTGACAACAGTTTGCTATTTGACCACTTTTACATAGGGACATGAATCTATCTCCTGTTCTTCCTTCTCTATAACACGCTGTACAAAAACTTGGTATATAATCCATATCTAGTAACCAATTAACGACTTCATCTAATGTTCTATCATCATCCACATCAAATTGAGCACTTGTTATTTCCTCTTTAATACCTTCTGCTCTATCAGCATATCCTCCAACACTTGTTGATGATGCTCCACTTATTTGAGAAACACCTAAATGTAAAACTTTTTCTCTAGTTTTTTGAGATTCTCTTGTTGAAACTATCATTCCTGTATAAGGTACTGATAAACGTATTATAGCTACTATCTTTTGGAATATTTCATCTGATAATGCATCTGGGAAGTCTGAAACATCAATATTATTTGCTGGACGAAGTCTTGGCACACTTATAGTATGTGGACCAACGCCAAATCGAGCTTCTAAATGCTCTGCATGCATTAGTATTCCTACTAGTTCATATTTATAAGTACTAAGTCCATATAATACCCCAAGGCCTACATCATCTATTCCTGCTTCCATAGCTCTATCATGAGCTTCTGTATGATAATTATAATCATGTTTAGGTCCTGTTGGATGAAGTTTTTCATAAGATTCTTTATTATAAGTCTCTTGGAATAAAATATAAGTTCCTATTCCTGCTTCTTTTAATTTTCTATAATTTTCAACTGTTGTTGCAGCTATATTAACATTAACTCTTCTTATAGCTCCATTTTTATGCTTTATGCTATAAATAGTATTTATACATTCTAATATGTATTCTATTGGATTATTCTTTGGATCTTCACCAGCTTCTAATGCAAGCCTTTTATGTCCTAAATCTTGTAGTGCAATAACTTCTCTTTTTATTTCTTCTTGTGTTAGTTTCTTTCTTGCAATTTCTTTATTTTTAGCATGGTATGGACAATATATACATCCATTTACGCAATAATTTGATAAATACAGAGGTGCAAACATTACTATGCGATTACCATAAAATCTCTTTTTAAGGTCTTCTGCCAATATGAACATTTTTTCAATTAATTCTTTATCTTCACATTCTAATAGTAGGGCAGCTTCTCTATGAGTTAAGCCTTTTGCTTTATTTGCTTTATCTAATATTTCTTTTATTAATTCCTTATTATCTTTATTTGCTTTTGCATACTCTAAACTTTCTAAAATTTCCTCATGATTGATAAATTCTTCTGCTTTACTTGATTTTGGATCATAAATCATATTTTTCCTCCTAAAAATGTTTTGCTGACAAATTAGAAGATGGATATATAAATTTAAATTACTAAAAATAAATTTATTATTTCCATATCTTTTTACTTAAAACTAGTCTTCGTAATCAGATTAAATCAATATTATGATTACCTTCCCCTTCAGATGATACTTTAGGGTCAGCTTACTTAAATAGTAGCACTATTTTACTTATTTGGATTATTCTTTTTAAGAATCAAAAAGCACTTCCATATAATTTATGAAAGTGCTTCATATCTATTTACCTACATAATTTCTTTTTGAAATTTCATAATTTGAGTACATTGAATCTTTAGTTACATCTGCTGTTATATTTAAGAAATCTGGAAGTAATATCTTTCCATTTTGATCTGTAGCTTCTATTTCTAATATTCCATATTTTTTATCATTGTTAAATACATCTAATTTGAAGTATTGATTTTCATATACAAAACAATGACGAGTTTTTATTATAGTGAAAAGTTGGTTATCTATTTCTGATAGATAAGTTAAGTATAATTTATCACTTATTTTCTTTTCTTTTCTAAATGTTCTATAGTTATTAACTTTTTCTTTTTCTGTATAGTAATATGAATAGTTTTCTCCATTTCCTATTTGTCTAATTCTTCTTTCCACATTTGGATTAGAAGATTTTAGGTAATGTTGAACTATATCCATTTTTTCTGAAGTATTTATTATACTATCTATGTCTATATTTTCCACATTTACT
>CAJKKA010000151.1 GCA_905200315.1 uncultured Clostridium sp. | reverse complement strand
AATTAAACTATTATATAAAAAAATTTGCAATTAATGAAATATTCACCGAAAATATAGAAGATAATATGGAACTTCATTATTTTAAAAAGGGATCTCATATATGTACTAAGGGGGAAATTTTAGATTATTTTTATTTTTTTGTAAAAGGTAGAGCTAAAGTATATATATCTACACCTAATGGAAAGTCTCTATTAATTAGATTTTACTCTCCTATTCAAGTAATTGGAGATGTGGAAATAACATGTGATGAGAGTATCGATTGTAATATACAGGCCATAGAAGACTGTATCTGTATAGGAATTCCTCTACATATAATTCATCATGTGTCTACTTATGATCATAAGTTTTTAAGCTTTATATGTAAACATTTAAGTTATAAATTAACTTCCACGTCAGCATCAACATCTTTAAATGTGCTCTATCCTTTGGAAAATAGATTAGCAAGTTATTTACTTGCTCTTTATCCAAATTACTTAAATCCAGAAGATAAAGTTGTTACAGATAATTTTACACAACTAGCAGAACTTCTTGGAGCAGATTATAGGCATTTTCTAAGAATTGTTGATAAACTTTGTTCTAAAAATATTATAAAAAAGGAAAATAGATCTTTAGTTATAGTAAATAGAGAGGAATTAAAAAAATTGGCAGTGGATTTATACAATTAAACTTTAATTTATAAATATATTAATAATATATAATTTCTTTACAATTATAAAAGATGCTTTAAATGAAATATTCCTTTAAAGCATCTTTATTTATAATATAAGTCTTTTTAGTATCCTTTAGTTTCTTGTTTTGTACCTGTAGCTATTGCTATAGATGCAGATGCACCTATTCTAGTTGCACCATTTTCAACCATATTCATGGCATCTTCTCTAGTTCTAACACCACCAGATGCTTTAACTCCCATATCACTTCCTACAGTTTTTCTCATTAATGCTATATCATGTGATGTAGCTCCACCTGTAGAAAATCCAGTTGAAGTTTTTACAAAATCAGCTCCTGCTTCTTTTGATAATTCACAAGCTATTACTTTTTCTTCGTCAGTTAATAAACAAGTTTCGATTATAACTTTTACTAAAGCTTTATCTTTGGCAGCATCAACTACTGCTTTTATATCATTTTTAACATATTCTAAATCTCTATCTTTTAATTTCCCTATATTTATAACCATATCAACTTCAGTTGCGCCATTTTCTATAGTATTTTTTACTTCAAAAGCTTTAACTTCTGATGTAGTAGCTCCTAAAGGGAATCCTATAACTGTACAAACATCAACATCACAACCTTTTAACTCTTCACTTGCTAATTTAACCATTGATGGGTTTACGCAAACTGATGCAAAGTTAAATTCTTTTGCTTCTGCACATAATTTTATTATTTCTGCTTGCGTTGCATCTGCTTTTAATAAAGTATGGTCTATTATATTTGCTAATTCTTTATTGTTCATTTTTTACCTCCCAAGAAATTTAAATAGTAATAGTTTACTCAATACAAAATAATATTACTATAGTTTCAATTAAAATATAATTAATATGAGTAATCGTTTACTCATTTTCCAAATTGATTTTCTCATATTTATTTTTACATGTCAATTATATATTTACAAATTTTTGTTCATATTTACAATAATAATCAACTTTGATATGATAACTTTATAAAAATCGCTCATTTTAGAGGAGAACTTATGAAAAAAAATAAAAAAATTTCTATTAAACAAATAGCTCAGCTCAGTGGAGTTTCTGTAGCTACAGTTTCTAGAGTTATAAATAATAATGGTCGTTTCTCTGAAGAAACCCGCCAGAGAGTTTTAGATACAATAAAAAAATATGATTATACAACAAATATGGCTGCAAAAAGTTTAAGAGTTAGTAAATCAAAAACAATAGGTGTCATAGTACCTGATATAAACAACTTATTTTTTGCTGAACTTGTACTAGAAATAGAAAATTTCTTTTTTGATGAAGGTTATTCTGTTTTTATATGCAATACAGGACAAAATGAAACTAAGGAAAAAGAATATTTCAAAAGCTTAGATTCAAAAATGGTTGATGGTATAATTTGTATCTCAAGTAACCTTGTAAATCCTGCTGATTATGTTAAAAGAAATATTCCTATTGTATATCTTAATAATACTGATATGAAAGAATATTACTCTGTAGAATGCAATCATTATGAAGGTGGTTATTTGGCAGGTAAAGAATTAATAAAAAAAAATTGCAAACGTATAGTTTTGCTTACAAATAATAAAACAGCCTCTTCTGTAAATAGTAAAATTCAAGGATTTAAAGATGCTTTACAAAAATATAATATTCCTACTTATCCTGAACTTATTTTTAGATTAGATGTTAAGGAAGGTATTTTTGAAGATTCATTACACACTATAAATAAAATAATAGAAGATAATATATCCTTTGATGGCATATTTGCCACAAATGATTTAAGAGCCCACGCAGCACTAGTTGCCCTACAAAATCATAATATAAAAATACCAGATGAAGTAAAAATTGTTGGATATGATGGAACTTCTATTTCAAAATATGCAAATCCACCCATATCAACAATTTATCAAGATAAAAAAATTTTAGCTACTAAAACATCAAGTTTATTATTAAATCTTATAAATGAAGAAGGTATTAATTTTGATAAACATACTGTCATTCCAGTAAAACTTATAGAAAGAAAAACTACATAATACTACATAATTAAAAACTCTTTAGCCTAAGATACATTTAGATTAAAGAGTTTTTTATATACTTTTACACAAATCGTTTCCATTTTTGAAAGTTATATAGAAACAACTCTCAATTTTTATTAAGTTTTACTTTTTACTTTACATTGAAATCTCTATGATATATTATATATATATTACGATTAATTAAAGAAAGGACATAAAAAATGGAATTTAATTTAAATATTTATGAAACCATGGCTTTAGTTTCTCTTGTATTTTATATGGGTAAATATATCAGAAATAAATTTTCTATACTTTCAAAATACTGCATTCCGCCATCTGTAGTTGGTGGTTTTATATTTGCCATATTAATACTTATATTAAAACTTACAAATATCGCAACGATTAATTTAGATACAACTTTACAAGAATTATTTATGACAGCATTTTTCACTAGTATAGGATTTACTGCTAGTTTAAAAATATTAAAACAAGGTGGTATAAAGGTTGTTTCATTCCTTGGCCTTGCAGTTTTGCTTGTTATATCACAAAATATAGTAGGTATTTCTTTAGCATCTATGTTTAACTTAGAGCCTTTATTAGGACTTTGTACTGCTTCTATACCTATGATTGGTGGTCACGGAACAGCAGGATCTTTTGGACCATTACTTGAATCAATGGGTGTAAATGGTGCTACAACAGTATCAATTGCGTCTGCCACTTTCGGATTAATCATGGGAAGTTTAGTTGGTGGTTTTGTAGCTAGAGGCTTAATTCATAATCACAAAATCAAAACTATTCATGATGAAAATTCAACTATTCCACCAGAAGAAGTTGGAGATTACAATGAAGAAAATACAAATATTTTATCATTAAAAAGATTAATAACAGGATCATCATTCTTATTTATCGCTATGGGATTTGGTTCTATAATTTCAGATTTTATACAAAAAACTGGATTAACATTCCCATCATACATAGGTGCAATGTTAGCTGCTGCTATTATTAGAAATATATATGATTTTACAGGAAAAGAAGTCGTAGAAAAAGAAATAGAAACTTTAGGTTCGCTTAGTTTATCATTCTTTTTAACTATGGCTTTAATGGGACTTAAACTTTGGCAATTATTCGACTTAGCTCTACCTCTTATGGTTATGTTAATTGCTCAAGTTTTATTAGTAGGTTTATTTGCTTATATAGTTACTTACAGAGTAATGGGATCACTTGCTTTGTTGTTTTTAGGGAAAGCAATCACTTCGCGGATATTTTCCT
>CAJKKA010000150.1 GCA_905200315.1 uncultured Clostridium sp. | reverse complement strand
TCTGGCTTTTCATAAAAATCTTGAAATCTTTGAGATATAATTGCCAAAGATACATTTCTTTTTCTGGCACGTCTTGCCATTGTGTTTAAAAAGTCTACGGCTTCTGGGTATGGAAGTAACATCCACGCTTCATCAACAATAACCCTTTTCTTTTTAGCTTTACTTCTATCTTCGCTATTTTTCTTAACATATTTTTCCCATATCCAAGATAGTAAAATTTGTTGTGCTAGTGGTCTTGCAAATCTTTCCTCTAATTGAGAAATATCCAAATTTATAAATGGAGCACCTTCCAAAAGTTCAAATGTAGATTGTCCATCAAAATATGCCATTTGTCCGTTATATTCTCTTATGTATTGTTTCATAACTTTTACTAAATAACTATAGTGAAAGTTATAATCTGGGTTTGTATTTTCTTTTGACTTCATCATAATTCTTTTATACCAAGAGCCTATTGTTGGCATTTCTTTTTTCTTTTTAAATAATTGACCATCTGTACTTGTTGTTGCAGCCTCATATAATGTAGATGGGTCATTTCTAATTCCAACTCTTGCATACTCTTCTGCAACAGATTCAGAAATAATTTGTTTTGTAAGTTCGTTTACCTCTTCACTTCTTGTACTTCCTCTCGCCATTGTTAAAAGTGCTTGAGTAACATCTTCTACTTTGTTTTCTATATTTAAAACTTGTCTTTCTTTTCCCGTAATTTCGTCTTTTACTACTTCTGTTTCAACATCAAATAAATTTATAATTGTATTTGAATTTGGACTTAAAACTACATTTATTCCTCCTAAGCTTTCTGCCACTATTGTATATTCTCCTTCGGCGTCTAGTGCTAAGCTTTCTATTCCCATTAATACAGAAGAACGAGAAATTAGAGTTTTCATTGTAACAGATTTACCAGCACCAGATTTAGCAAATATAACCATATTATAATTTGTTAAGCTTTGGTGGAAATTATCAAATAATATTGGTGTTCCTGTTTGTTTATTAAATCCAAGTGGAACTCCAGTAGGATGTCCAACTTCTGAAGTTGTGAAAGGGAAAACAGTTGCCATTGAACGTCTATCAAATGCATGTGTTTTCTTTATTTTATCTTCCATTAATGGCAAATTAGATTTAAATGCATCTTCTTGCATTCCCCATGCACTTTTTATTTCTACTAAAGATTTAGACATTTCTGTCGTTAATAGTTTCGTATATTTTTCTAATTCTTCCAAAGAATATGCAAATAATGTAGATACTACAGAAGCTTCAAACATTTTATTAAATCCAGCTGCAATTTCATCTCTTAATTGTTCTGCCTCTGCTCTTTTTTGCGCAAGTTGGCTCTCTCTGTTTATATTTCCTCTATCAGCTGCTACAATTCTTTCTGTTTCTAATTCATTAATAACTCTATTTAACTCATTTTGTGACCTAGATTCTTGTATAGGGTTAATATATATAGAAGTATTAATATCACCAAACATATACATATCTCTAAATATTTCTGGAAATGTACACATACGAGGTAATACAGAAACATAAAAGCTTTTTGCATATTTTGTATTGTTAGATATTATTTTTAAATTAGATATATCTCTAACATCTATTCCATCTGGAGCTATAAGTTCTTTTATACTTTTCTTTCTTAAAAAATTTGTATTTTCATTTTTAAACTGCTTTTGGTTTTCTTCCTCTTTTAGCTTTTGGCTTTTCTTCCCCCACATTCTTATCCTCTCCTTTCTCATTCAACTCTTCTATTTTATTATCTAAGTTCTTTATTGCTTCTTCAGCAATGTCATCTCCTATATACTCCCTGTTTTCATTTAAAACCATCTTAGCAATATTTCCTATTAAAGTTTTTTTGTCTAGTTTTTTTCTAGTATAATTTTGCTCTGCCTTGCTTCTGGCTCTATCAACTTCATCTCTTGCTAATTTCATTGCTTCATCTTGAATTTGTTTATCTAATATTCTTTCTTTTTTTACAAATACATCTGGAGCAGTTGAGTATAACTCTTCATATCCTGCTTGTATTGCTTTATTTAGTCCAAATACCTCTGCTTGTTCTCTATTATATGAATTATATAATAATTCCACTAATTGATATGAGTTTAAAATTTTTCCACTTACACTACAAGCAAATAAAGTTCTAATTATAGATTGTGATTTTGTATACAATTCAGAAAATGCCATATTTTGTACTTCATCTTTTGAATATTCTTCTTTCATTGCCTCTTCTGAAAAATATGGTATTACAATGTAATATTTTTTTGTAAGAACATTTTTGTTTAAACTCATCATTTCTGTATTTTTTATAATATCTTTTCCATATTCATATAAATTTCTTTTTTTAGTTAATTCAAAAAACTCTTTATCTAATTGTTCTTGTGTAGCATTTCCAGATTGTTTCATTTGATTATATTCTATCTGTTTTTTATTTAATTCCATTTCAACTTGTTCTACACTAGTTTTATATCTTTGTATACTTTCTGCTAAATTTACAGTTCTTGTTTGCACATATATTTGTATTGGATGCCTCAAAGTATTTAAAAATTGGATAAATCCCTCTTCGACTCCTGTTTTCTCCATTTCAGACATTAAATCGTAATTAATACCTTGGCATTCTACAACCATTATGTATCTTTTTCCGTCCTTTTTGGATAATCATATTATCTTCTACTTTGTCAAATTCCATAAAGTTTAAAATTGATTGTTTATTTAAAATTTGTGTTGCTCCTGTTTTTTCTCCACTTGCATTTTTTTTGTCTTTTTCTTTTTTATTATCATTATTTAAATCAGCGGGGCTATTTTCTTTTGCTTTTATTGAAATATATACTATAGCAAGTATAAATAAAATTATAACTAAAAAAATTAATATAACCATTAATATATTACTAAATTGTTCTACATTATTATTCATTATTATTAACCTCCTCTTTTCTTTCGTTTGTATTTATATAAATTCTATTTTTATCTTTTTTAAATTTTATATATCTTTTTATTATTTCATCAATATTTTCTCCTGCAATATCTTGAGAATTTTTTATAAATGTTAGTTTTGGAATTTTAAGTGTTCCAATTGAGAAACCTATTAATCCTCCTATTGCAACCGCAATTAGTCCTAAATATTGTATCCCAAACAAGTTAGAAGTTATAAAATGAATTGGAAAACCTACCGCAGCTCCAATAGCAGTATACATAAGTGATTTTCCGGTAAATATAAATAATATTCTACCCTCTCCTTTTACATTTCTAGGTATGTAATATGTACCCATAAAAAATCCTCCTTAGTTAATATAATATATTATCAGAATATATTATATCAAAAAAGAAGGTAAAAAGTAACCTTTTGTATTAAAATAATACATTTTTAATACATTTGTAATATTCACGTAATAGTCTATTTAAGCTCTTTTTTATTATATCCGTAGAGTTTTTTATATTTTTTTAAAAGTAACTTTCCCTCACATGTCGTTCTAAATATATCGACCCTTACAATAAAAAATAGTAATTTTCTATAATAAAAAAAATAAAAAGGAAATTTTTAAAATTTCCTTTTCAATTTTATTTATTACCTGTTGAAAATTTGTATACAGCTCCAGCTATATTTGAAGCCATAAATACCATTGCGGCACCAATTAAATATGGTATCATTGTCTTTTTGTATTCTGCTTTTTCTTCTGCACTACCCATCATATATTTAATACCAAGTACTACAAGAATTCCAACAGAAACAAGTGATCCAATAGCTTGAATAGCACCTATAATCTTCTTACCTATAGTATCAAATTCAGTAGTATTTGTTCCTGATATTGATCCAGGATCAGTAACAGCTAATACATTTCCACATATTGTTGCAACCATTACAGCAATTACTGCAATTGTTAACATTCTAGCTAATGTTTTTTTACTTATTTTCATAAGAAATCCTCCTTTACTATATTTTTTATTTTTATATGTATTTTTTCTCTTTTTTATATGAGAAAATATTAAAAACTATTTAAATGCTAATACAACAGCTTTCCAAATTCCAAAAGCACTAAATAC
>CAJKKA010000149.1 GCA_905200315.1 uncultured Clostridium sp. | reverse complement strand
GGGGATGAAGACGGAGTTTGATTTAGTAATTTTTTATACAACAATAGCCTTAGTATTATTTGGAATAGTCATGGTGTTTAGTGCAAGCTATGTTCAAGCTTCATTTAAACACCAAGATGGCTATTTCTTTTTAAAAAGAGATATAATCTATGCGATACTAGGGTTTGTGGGAATGATGTTTATGTCTAATATTGACTATACTTTTTGGAAGAAAAATTCATTGCCACTTTGTATATTTACTGTTATATGCTTAGCGTTAGTTTTAACACCTCTAGGTATAGAGGCTAACGGAGCAAAAAGATGGCTTGGAATAGGAGGAGCTACATTTCAACCATCGGATATAGCAAAGTTTGTAACAATAGTAATTACAGCGAAAGTTATTGAAAAGAGATATGAAAATATAAAATCTTTGACAAAAGGTGTTATACCAATTTTAATAATTCCATCAATATTTTTTATATTGATAATGTTACAACCTAATATGTCTACAGCTGGTACACTTATAATAGTTGTGTTCATAATGCTATTTGTTGCAGGAATGAATATGAAATTTGTACTTAGTATGCTAGCAGCAGGAGTTGGTTTATTTGCAGTTTTAGTAATTGCAGAACCATATAGACTAAAAAGATTTACAGCATTTCTAGATCCATTCCAAGATCCACTTGGGAGTGGGTATCAAGTTATCCAAAGTCTTTATGCCATAGGGTCAGGAGGACTTTTCGGATTAGGACTAGGTAAAAGTAGACAGAAATATTTTTACATACCAGAACCTCAAAATGACTTTATTTTCGCAATAATAGGCGAAGAATTAGGTCTTGTAGGTTGCATTTTAGTTATAATGCTATTTGTAATATTAGTTTATAGATGTGTAAAAATAGCATTAAAATCAAAAGATATATTCGCATGTATGGTAGTTATAGGAATTGGAGCCCAAATAGGGATACAAGCAGCTTTAAATATAGCAGTTGCAACATCTTCTATGCCAGCAACAGGGGTGGCGCTTCCATTTATAAGTTATGGAGGAACCTCGCTGACGGTGCTGATGGGTGAAATTGGAATTGTGTTAAACATCTCAAAGAAAGTAAAATTTAATTAACAGGAGATGATGAAGTGAAGGTATTATTAGCCGGTGGCGGTACGGGAGGACATGTATACCCAGCAATAGCCATAGCAAATAAAATAAAAGAACATAATCCAGATTGTGAAATTTTATTTGTTGGAACTAAAAATGGTATAGAATCAGAAATAGTTCCAAAAGCAGGCTTTGAATTAAAAACAGTCACAGTTCAAGGTTTTAAAAGAAAAATAGATTTTGATAATGTCAAGAGAGTATTCAAATTATGTAAAGGTTTAGAACAATCGAGAAGAATTGTTAAAAAATACAAACCAGATATAGTAATAGGGACAGGTGGATATGTAAGTGGACCAGTTCTGTTTAATGCAGCTATGAGCAAAAAAGTAACTATAGTCCATGAACAAAACTCTTTCCCAGGAGTTACAAATAAAATACTTTCTAAAGTTGCTACAAAGGTTCTTACAAGTTTTGAGGATTCTCATAAGAGATTTCCAGAAAAGAGCCAAGATAAATTAGTTCTTACAGGTAACCCAGTAAGAAAAGAAATTTTACAAGCGAGAAAATATATATCAAGAAAAAACTTAGGAATTAGTGAAGATAAAAAAATGGTACTATGCTACGGCGGTAGTGGTGGTTCAGAAGAAATAAACGACGCTATGAGACTAGTAATAGAAAACATGGTAAAAGAAGATGTTGCCTTTATATTTGCAACAGGAAAAGTTTATTATGAAGAGTTTATAGAAAGTATAAAAGATATAGAACTTAAACCTTATCAAAGAGTTATGCCTTATTTAGATAATATGGCTGATGGTCTTGCTGCAAGCGATATAGTAATAGGTAGTGCAGGAGCAATATCTTTAGCAGAAATAACTGCCCTTGGTAAACCTTCAATAATAATTCCAAAAGCTTATACAGCAGAAAATCACCAAGAATATAATGCAAAAAGTATAGAAGCACAAGGTGCTGGAATTGCGATTTTAGAAAAAGATCTAACACCACAATCTTTAAATGACGCTGTATTTAAATTACTTGGAGATAAAGAGTTATTAATCGATATGGCAAACAATGCTAAAAAAATAGGTAAGCCGGAAGCAATTGATTTAATATACAACGAAATAATGAAATCTTATAACGAAACAGTAGGTTCTAAAAATAAAAAAGAAAAACAAGCTGAATCTAAAGAAAATATTTTAGAAGAGCAAGTTTCTAAAGAACCTAAAGTTATAGGAATAAAAAAGAAATAAATTATAAAAATAAAATAGATTTGGATAAAAAGATATAAAGTGAATCAAGATATACGTGATTTATTTTATATCTTTTTTTGTATATACATCGAAATGACATGAAAATATTCATTTTTAGTATTAATTTGCTATAAAAAATTAAATTTATATGTAGGAAATAAAGCCTCAAATGTAGTATTTTTGATTTATACTTATATTTTTGAGGTGATTTTATGAAGAAGAAAAGAAGAAAGTTAAGGATAAATAGAGTTATTATACTTCTTTTATTTGTGTTTATGATTTGCTTTGGAGTGATACTTTTTATAAGGAGCGATTTTTTTAGCTTAAAAAATATAAAGATAGTTAATAATGATGTTCTTACAAAAACAGAGGTAAAGAATTTATCAAATATTAATACTGGTAAAAATTTATTTTCATACGATATAGAAAAAATTAAAACAAATATAAATAAAAGTAAGTATATCGAATATGTAAAAGTGAAACGAAGAATTCCAAATTCAATAATAATAGATGTTAAAGAAAAACCAATAGGATGTGTTTTAAAAGATAAGGGTGATAATTACTATTATGTTAGTGAAAATTTATGTTATATGGACAAGGTAGAGCGTGAGAATATAAAAAGCAATTGCATTATCGTAGAATCTGATTTTTCAATAAAAGAAAATCAAATTAAGTTTGAAAATAATAAAGACAAAGAGAAATTGACTTCTTTAATAAAATATATAAAAAAAGATGGACTTGAGAATAAAATAAGCAGTATATCTTTTAACAGTGAAAATAAAGTTAATATGACAACAAAAGAAGGTATAGAAATTGTAATCAATAGTAACAGTGATATAAAACATGATATAGCAAAGTTAACTCAGATTTTAGTTGATTTAAAAAGTAAAAATATAAACTATGGAAAAGTTAATATGACATTTTCTAAATATACATTATATACTTATAAATAATGTAAAAAAGACATGAAAAAAGTAAAAATATATATAAATTTAAAATTTTTAAGAGGGAAGAGGGATATATTATAAAAAATTTAACAAATTAAATAAAATAAATGTTATAATATAGATGTTATACCTAAAAGTGTTTTTTCTAAAGCATGGAAATACAATAAAATATATATTATTTTAGTAAATATACGTTAAATATTTAAATATTAAATGATATAATTAATATATATACAGAAATAAATTACAAGAGAGGGAGGTTTCGATATGCTAAGCTTTGATTTAGAAATTGACAATAATGCTAAGATAAAAGTATTTGGCGTTGGTGGCGGTGGAAACAACGCTGTTAATAGGATGATCGAAGAAAAAATAAAAGGAATTGAATTTATATCAATTAATACAGATAGACAAGCATTAATTACATCGAAAGCAGAAAATCAAATTCAAATAGGAGAAAAACTTACAAGAGGGTTAGGTGCAGGTGCAGACCCAGAAGTAGGGAGAAAAGCAGCTGAAGAAAGTAAGGAACAAATAGAACAACTATTACAAGATACTGACATGGTATTTGTTACTGCCGGAATGGGTGGTGGAACAGGTACAGGGGCAGCTCCAGTAGTTGCACAACTTGCAAAACAAAAAGGTATCTTAACTGTAGGTGTTGTTACTAAACCTTTTGGATTTGAGGGTAAAGTAAGAATGAAAAATGCAGAAGCTGGGATTGAAGAATTAAAAGCTAATGTAGATACATTAATAACTATACCAAATGACAGATTACTAGAAGTAGTTCAAAAAAATACATCTATAGTAGAAGCATTCTCTATAGCTGATAATG
>CAJKKA010000148.1 GCA_905200315.1 uncultured Clostridium sp. | reverse complement strand
TTCTTCTAAAGCTGTTGATGCTGTTATTAATTTAAAGGTTGAACCTGGTTCGTATGTATCTGAAATTGCTTTATTTCTCCATACTGCTTGTAATCTTTTGTTTTTTTCTGTTTCATCTAAATTTGCCCAATTATCTATATCTTCTTGAATTACTGGTTTAAAAGGTTCATTTAAATTGTAATCTGGATATGTTGCCATAGCAAGCACGTCTCCTGTTTTAGGATTCATGATTACTATATTTCCACCGTCAGTACATACATTGTCTATACACGCATTTTCCAAATATTTTTCTGCAATAGATTGTATTGTCATATCTAAAGATAAAACTATACTATCTCCGTCTTCTGCTGGAACATATTCTTCTTTACTTTCTGAAAGATTTCCTCCTATAGCATCTGAAATTCTTTCTATTTTTCCAGCTTTTCCCTTTAAAATATTATCATATTTTGCTTCTATTCCATCTATTCCTTGATTATCTCCACCACAAAAACCTATAAATTGTGAAGCCAAATTATTGTATGGATAATATCGCTTTGTATCTTCGTCTATATTTATTCCTTCAGTTATATCATTTTCATTCATCCATAACCTTAATTTATCTGTTTTCTCCTTTTCCTGCTTTTTAGCAATTGTCTCTATTGAACTATTTCTTTTTACTCTTTTTAAAACTTTTTCATAATCTATTTCTAATATTTCACTTAAAGCTTTTGCAACTTTTTCTTTATTTTCTTTTGCAATATTAGTTGGATTTACAGTTACTGTTTCTGCAGAACTACTTACTGCTAGCACCACCTTGCCAGTTGCATCGTAAATAGTACCTCTTTTAGGATTTACTGCTCTTTCTAAACTTTGTTGTTCATATGCTTTTGCTTGCAATTCTTTTCCTTGAATAAATTGTATATATGCAATATGCATAATTAACAATGTCATTAATATTATTGCTCCAATTAATATGAATTTTATTCTTTTCTTAGTTTTTATAGAAACAACTACCATAAAAAAATCACCTCTATCTTTAAATTATATAAGATAAAGGTAATTTTATTCTTTTTTTCTATTTTATTATTTTATTTTCCTAACACTGTATTTATCATGGTTTTAACCCAATTATTGTTTTTCTTCTCTTTTAAATTATCTTCTATTGTAGGTTGAACATAATCTTTTTTAGGAAGACTAACATACACCTTTTGTTCATTTGTAGGCTTTTGCATTCCAAGTTTTTCAGATGCTTCTTTCTCTATGTTTGTTAAATTTATACTACTTTCTATATTAACTTCTAACTGTTCATTTTCTTTTTGAATACTAGCTAAATCACTTTTTAAATTTTTAACTTCTGAAAATTGTTCTGTTATTTTAGAGTTCCTATAACTTATAACTAGTAATACAGCAAATACAGCCCCTACATAAAAAAATGCTTTAGCTTTTTTTCTATTTTCTTTACGTTTAAGCTCTAACTTTTCATTTATGTATTTTTTGCTATTTTTTTGTTGTTTGTTCGATTGTTTTTTAGCTTTTTTTCTAACAGGAATATACTCTGGTTCAAGTTTTCTAGGACTTGTTTCATATTGATACCCCATATTTCTAGCCATAAGTTATTTCACCTCCTCATTCGTTATTTTCTTTCAAAAATTCTTAGCTTTGCACTCTTACTTCTAGAATTCTCTTCTTTTTCTTTCGCTAGTGCCGTAATCGGCTTTTTATTTATAATTTTTCCATAACTTACTTTATTACATACACAATATGGTAAATCGCTTGGGCAAGTGCATCTTCCCTCCGCATCTACATATGCTTTTTTTACTGCTCTATCTTCTAAAGAGTGAAATGTAATTATACATAAACGTCCCTCAGAATTAAGTGCATTTATGCACTTTCTAACAGTATTATAAAGTGGTTTTATTTCATTATTTACTTCAATTCTAATTGCCTGAAATGTTCTTTTGGCCGGATGACCATCTTTTCTTTTTGAATATGGAATCGATTTTTCTATAATATCTACCAATTCCTTCGTTGTTTCTATTTGTTTTTCTTTTCTTTCTTTGCATATATTTCTTGCAATTACTCTAGAAAATCTTTCTTCTCCAAATTCATATATAATATTTGCTAAATCTTCTTCTGAATATGTATTAACAACATCTTTTGCTGTTAAACTTTGTGTTTTATCCATTCGCATATCTAATTCGTTTTCGCCTAAATAACTAAAACCTCTATTTCTTTCATCTAATTGATATGACGAAACACCTAAATCTAGCAAAATTCCATCTACTTTTTCTATTTTTAATTCTGATAAAATATTTTCAATATCATCATGATTTCCATGCACATATTTAACGTTATTATACTCTGAAAGTTTTTTCTTTGCAGCAGATAAAGCTTCTTCGTCTCTATCTATGCCTATAAGCATTCCATTTTTATTAAGTTTTTTTACAATTTCGCTACTATGTCCTGCTCCACCCAAAGTACCATCTACATATATTCCATCTGGTTTTATTTTTAAACCATTTATGCATTCTTCAAGCAAAACAGGTTTATGCTTAAATTCCATTTCAACCTCCAAAAGTAACACTTTTTATAGATAGCTCAAACAGTTGGTATTATAATACCAACTGTCATTTATCATTTGTAAGTGTTATCATTAGTACATTTCTAGCTAATTCTTTTGTTTTTTCATAGCCTTTTGTACTTAAAAATTCTTTTGTTATTTGACAATTTTTCTTTAGATTTTTTATCTTCTGTAAGATGAGCCATTTAGGCTCACTTTTTCTCTTTTGTATAGCCCTAATTTTCTATTTAACTTTTCTTTTGTATTTATTAAATTCTTTTGTTTCCTTATTTTCTTTTGTATCTTAAAATTTCTTTTGTAAAAATTTATATAAACTTTTGCAAGTTATATACCAAGCATATCCATGTTTTCTGCAATTTCATCTGCAGAAGCATTTTCTTCTTCATTGTATTTTTGCCATTTTTCTTTATTCCAAAGTTCAATTCTGGTTCCAACACCAATAATTACAACTTCTTTTTCTAAATTTGCAGCTTCTCTTAGATTTCCTGCTATTAAAAAACGACCTTGTTTATTAACTTCGCATTCCATAGCACCAGATAAGAAAAATCTAACAAAATTTCTGGCATTCTTTTGTGTAAGTGGAAGAGTTTTTAATTTAGCTTCGAAGTTAGCCCATTCAGTTTGAGAGAATCCAAACAAACATCCATCAAGACCTTTGGTAATAACAAACTTATCACCCATGTCTTCCCTAAGTTTAGATGGCATTATTAATCTGCCTTTTTCATCTAATGAATGTTCAAATTCACCAATAAGCACTTCGTTTCACCTCAATTCGTTTTCATTCCACTTTGTGCCACTTCTTTCCACTTCGACTAAATTTTAATATATAACTTTATAAAATGCAATACCTTTTTTAAAATTTTTGAAAAAAATTTGAGCCAGCAGATTTTTTATCTACTGACTCATTTTTTATTTTATAATTTTTCTATTTCCTCTTTAGTTAGTTCTGTTATTTCTGATATAGTTTCAATAGGAATATTTTTTTCTTTCATTTTCTTTGCATTTTTTAGACTATTTTCTCTAGCACCTTCTTTTTTTCCTTCTTTTTTCGAATAATCCATAGAGCTATTCCAGTCCATCTCCCATTTTTCTCTTAGTTCTGCTAATCTTCTTATTTCTTCATCTCCTGTTAGATATGTCATTTCCTTTCTTGCTTTTTCTAAGGTTTTATTTTTCTTTTCAGCCATTTTTATTTTCCCCCTATCATTATCATCTATAAATGCTAGCCACTGATTTAGCTTTTCATCCATATTTGGATGTGCTTTTCTAAACTTTGGTAGCTCTATAAAATACCATTTCATTCCCTTTATTATTTCGTATTCTCTATGTTTATCTAATACCACTACTGTTTCTGATACATATTCTTTAAATTCTGTTAATTCATAATTTAATATATTTATCATTATTACATTTTTTATATCGTTATAATTTTTTCCTCTTGCTTCTTCTCTGGATAATACTTTTGCTCCATACAATGTTGTTCTATTTTCTATGTTATGCAGATTTTTCATTTGCATTTCTATATTTACTATTGTTCCTTCGTTTAATTCTGCTTGTATATCTAGCCTTCCTCCTTTTTCTCCAACTGA
>CAJKKA010000147.1 GCA_905200315.1 uncultured Clostridium sp. | reverse complement strand
TTATTAGAAAAAATGACAATAAACCCAGCTAAACTTTACAACTTAGACAGAGGATATATAAAAGAAGGCAGCTTTGCAGATATAGTAATATTTAATCCAGATGAAAAATGGGAAGTAAAGGATTTTGAATCAAAAGCTACAAATACTCCATTTATAGGTGAAGTATTAGACGGAAAAATAAAATATACTATATGCGAAGGAAAAGTAGTATACGAGGGGTAATAATTTAACACAATTTGACAAAAATAAAACAAAAGTGTGCTATAATTTATATGGAATATGAAATATAGTTTTAGGGGGACTTAGATATGGCTAGAGGGAAAAAATTCAATGTTTTTATGGAACATGTGACAATTGATTACCCAACACTTATGAAATACAGAAAAATCTTAGACGATTACATAAAAAAACATGATTTATGGGATGTAAATACAAGGGAATGTTGGTTATTTGACTTAATAGATTTCAAATTACAAGGGAATGCAGGTCTTTGTTATAGAAGTATACGTATGCTAGAAAGTCATTGGGGATTTGATAGCGATAATGACGATATAGACTTTTATATAATAAGACATATGAGAGAACTTCAAAAGAAAATAATAGAAGAAGAAAAAGAAAAAGCACAAACTGAAGCTGAATAAGATTAAAGAGTTAAATAAAGATTAAGTTAATTTAAAATTAAATAGATATGCTATGAAAACTATTAGATATTATAAATAATGTCTAATAGTTTTTTTTATATAGGGAATTATATATATATTGAAATAATGAAATAAAGATCGTTTCTTGTGAGATGAAACTGGAGGACTTAATATGTATAAAAGGATTATAAGTGTAATTTTAATTTTTATAATTATGATTTGTTGCTTGGGAAATAATAAAGCAAATAATAATAAACAAGAAAAAATCTATAAAAATATATATATTGAAGATATAGATATGAGCAATATGACTAAAAAAGAATGTATTGATATTTTGAAAGAGGCGTATCCTCTAGAGGATATAAATTTAAAATATGAAGGTAAAACATGGACAATACATCCAAAAGATATCGACTTTAGATATAAAATAGAAGAAGCTACAGATATAGCGATGAAATATACAAAGACAAGCAAAAGACTAGAAAATCTAAAACGAAAATCAAAACTTATATTAAATGAAAGGCATCATATACCCCTAGATGAAGAATACGACAAAGAAAAATTAAGTGCAATAATAGACTGTATATCAAATCAAATAGATAGAGAATATGTAAATGCGACACTAGCTATAGAAAAGGACGGCACATTTAAAAGATTGCCTTCAAAGGAAGGTAAAAAAGTTCAAAAAGATGAGTTACAAAAGGAGATATACGAGCTTATACAAAACAAAAATATTACGGACTTAAATATACCTGTGAAAACTACATTGCCAACTTTAAATAGTGATGATGTACAAAGTGTAAACTCTATATTAGGTCAGTTTTCAACTGCATTTAACAATCATACATCGCGAGGAAGCAATATACACACAGCTGGCGAAAGTTCAGGAGATATAATTTTAATGCCTCAGGAAATATACTCATATAACAAGGCAACAGGACCGAGGGTACTTAGCAAAGGATATAAATACGCCCCTGTAATAATAGGTGGCAAATATAGAAATGGTGAAGGCGGAGGAGTGTGCCAAGTATCAACTACAATTTACAATGCAGCCTTGCTTGCAGGCCTTGAAATAGTAGAAGTACACAATCACACTTACATCTCACATTACGTTTCAGGTGGAAGAGATGCAACTGTAGCATATGGATATTACGATTTGAAATTCAAAAATCCATATTCACATCCAATTTATATAAAAAATATAGTTGGAGATGGAGCGATTACGACTAAAATATATGGATGTAAAGATGATATAAAAAGAATTTATGTTAGAACAGAATATGAATATAAAAAACAAAAAATAATAGTAAAAACATATAGAGTTTATTTAGATCAAAATAATCAAAAGATAAAAGAAGAATTGATATCCACAAATAAATACGACCAAAAGTAATTTGAAAATTGCTTTATAAAACAAAAATACAAGAGAATGTTAAAAAATTTGCAATAGAAAATTTAAATGAAGAAAAGCAAGGTCAAATGGAACAAAATAAGTCGATTTTATATATTTGACCTTGTTTTTTTATCTTTTTTTTCAAAAAACTATTTTTTTTAAAACTATATATATGCATGAAAACCTTGTCAAATTGTATCAAATGACAAAATATGTTAAAATATAACCATGATAAAGTAGTCATATTATAAAAAGTCAAAATTAAGTTTGGAGTGATTTTATGGAATATATTATGGGGAAAAAATTACTTGATATGCCAGTTAACATGAAAATTGTTAAAATGATATCAACTATAAATGAGTGTAAGGGGAAGCAAATCATTTATAAAAAACAACCAAAAAAAACTTTAGAAAAATTGACAGAAAAATCTACATTAGATTTTACACTTGACTCTTGTGAAAATACTGTTGAAGGTAAAGAACATGCAAAAGATATTTTTTTTAATGTGACAAAACCAAAAACAAGGGAAGAAGTCAGCATAGTGGAATTTAGGGATATTTTAAAAACTGTAAACAATGCATATGAAGATATGAAAATAAGTTCACAAACAATACTTGAACTTCATGGATATTTACATCGTTTTTCTTTAGTTAGAGGGGGGAAATATAGGACTGAAGACAATAACTTTTTACAAACAGACTTTTTTAGAGAAGAGACTTTTAATGATCACGGGGTATTAATTAAGAAAAATTTTGAAGAAAGACTAGATAAATATATAGAGGATTTGTGTAAAAATTATAATAAATTGATTATAGAAGATGAGATAGACAATTTAGTGATTATAGCATCATTTATACTCGATTTTATACTTATATCACCTTTCCCAGAAAATAATATTAAAATGGCAAAACTTTTAACACTACTTTTGCTTAATAAAAATGGATATGAAGTTGGTAGATATATGAATCTAGGAAAGATTTATGATGAAAGATCACAAGTATATTTTAAGGGATTATTCACTAGAAAAAACGATACAGAAAAATTCTATTATGGCGTAAACAAGTGGCTAGAATATTTTATGAAATTTGTATTAGAAGCATATATTGCTTTAGGTGAAGAACTTAATTTAAAAGAAACAAAAAAAGAAACAAAGACAAAGAGAATAGAAAAAATAATTAATTCTACTTTGGGCTATTTTACAAAAGAAGATATAAGAGAATTGTGCCCAGATATACCTGAACCTACAATAAATAGGGTTTTTAATAACCTTAGAAAAGATGGTAAAATTGAAGTTGTGGCAAGGGGCAGAAGTGCTAAGTGGAAGAGAGTATAATTTTGATTTAGGTATATATAATAAAATTAATATTTATAAATAGTAAAAAAATATTGCAAATTCAAAAAATTTGTATTATTATTTAAAGTATCAAAACTTAATGGTAAATAATACCATAAAGGTAAGGGTATAAATTTGATTTAAATTACAAAAATAAGAAGATGGAGGAATGGAAGATGAATTTAATATACACACAATTTAATACAATAACAATAGAACAATTAAATCATCATCACCATCATAGATCTTAGGGATTGTAATTATGAAATTTATTCATAGATGCAAGCCCTATTTGTGTTAGCTAAAGGCTTGAGTCTATGGTGGGATAGAAATTACTAAACCATGTAGGTAAAAGCCTGCATGGTTTTTTTAATACTATATAGTTTTAGAGCATATAAAATATTATTTAAAATTAGATATAAATTTAATATAAGACAGAAAGGTATGAGTGAGTATAATGAAATTTTTAAGAATTCAAGACGAATTAAATTTTGCGAAAAAAAGATATGAGCTTACAAAGAAAATCGAGACATCTTTTGTGGATGCGGGATTTATTCAAATTAAACCCGAAATCTTTGAAGAATACGATGAAATTACAGCAATAGATAAAAATATTTCAACAAAGTCTATGGTGAAGGTAGTCAGCAATAAGGTAATGGTTTTGAGACCAGATATAACAATAAGCCTTATGAAAAGTTTGATTCCTAGATGGGAAGATGATTTAAATTTAAAATTATTTTATCATTCAACAGTTTATAAAAATAAGAAAAATGGAGATGGAATAATACAATATGTTCCTGCAGTATCTGCTGGGCCTCGTCGGTAATGTCTCGCTGCCCGACGGAA
>CAJKKA010000146.1 GCA_905200315.1 uncultured Clostridium sp. | reverse complement strand
GGGATTCATATTATAAATGGGAAAAAGCATCATAAAAAAGCTGGAGAATTTGTATATATAGATGGTGGAGCGACTCATGAAACGCATAATATAGGTGATGAACCGCTTAGAGAATTATTAGTATCAAATCCAGTTGTAGTAAATAATTACGATTATGAAGATAAAAAAATAGACGGACTAAATAGAATCATAGAGGCAATTCAATCTCAATTTATAGAACCATTGAATATTCCGATAACGATTTATGACTCATCTTGGAAGATACTTTTGCAGACAAAGTGTTTTAATAATTATTGTATAAAAACATGTGCTCTAAATGGTAGGTTTGCTTACTGTGACTGTTTAACTCCACAAAATACAGCTGAAGATGAACAATATACATTTAAATGTAGTCATGGACTTACGATTTATCACATACCGATAATATATGAGGATGAAGTTATTGGTTATATAAGAGGGGGGCATATTTTGCTCGCATCTGATGGGAAAAAAAGTGACCAGAAGAATATATATGATACACCAACTAGTACTGCAATGAGTATAAAAAGGCTACTTGTTCAAATTGCAAAGAGTATAGTCAATTATTATAGGTTCAATAAACTTAGAGGTGAAGTGCAAGAAAAGAATATGGCGATTGAAAAAACTTCAAAATTAAGAGAAGAATTGAAAAATGATTTAATTAAAGAACAGGAAAAAGTTACGAATTTAAAAATAAATCACCATTTTCTATTTAATACATTAAATTCGATGGCAAGTATGGCGCTTGAAAAAGATTGTTTTGATTTATACAGTGCTATAATTGACTTAAGCAAATTATTTAGGTATACAATGGGTGTTGATTCAGAATTTACTGAGCTTGAAAAAGAAATAGACTATGTAAAACAGTACTTAAATCTTCAAAAGATAAGATATGGTGACGAGTTAGAAATAGAATACAATATAGATGAAAAATACAATAATGTAGGGGTTCCATTTAATTTCTTGCAACCAATCGTTGAAAATGCATTTGTCCATGGATTTAAAAATAGTTTAGATAAGAAAAAATTAAAACTATCTACTTTTTTATACAATGAAAGACTTAGAATCGTCATAGGAAATAACGGATCTAGTTTATCAGACAGTGATGTGTGCACCGTTATACAAAAAATTCATAACAACAGCGGGCACGGCTTATCTTTAATACATAGCAAGTTGCAGTTTGCATATGCAAATAATTTTAAAATGGATGTTCTATCTAATGAAAAAAGTACGAGTTTTATAATAGATATACCAATAGTAAATAACTTAAAAAAATAATAAAAGATATAAATTGGAGGGGGAAATATGTTTAATAAATCTTATGTTACAAAAGATGTTGAACAAATTGATGTTAATAGTGAATACTTTCCAGACTTGGTCTATGCAGGTCTTGAAAGTCATGGAAGTGATTTATGTGGATTTGTGTTAAAGCCTCAAGGAAAGGGACCACATCCAACAGCTATACTACTGCATGGATTTCCAGGTTATGATGACCCGATAGATTTGGCACATGCGCTGAGAAGATGTGGTATGAATGTACTTAGATTTCACTATAGAGGTTGCTGGGGAGTGAAAGGAACTTATTCATTTAAACATTGTATGGAAGATGTTAAGTCAGCGATAGATTATTTGACAGATGAAGAAGTTGTAAAAAAATTTGATATAGATATAGATAACTTATTTTTAGTTGGACATAGTATGGGCGGTTTTTTAACTTTGACTCATGCTTGCGACAAAAGAATCAAAGCGTCTGTTGCCATAAGCCCATATGATTTTGGCCTTGTTGGAAAGATTGGTCATTATGATGAAAAAGAGAGAGAAGAAGCTTTTGAAATGTTCAAAACTGCTATACCTCCATTAAATGATACAAATGCTGAGGCCTTAATGCAAGAATGTATAGAAAATGGGGACAAATGGAACCTTCCAGATAAAGCAAAATTCTTAGCAGATGAAAGGCTTTTAATTACAGTTGGAATTGGGGATGTTGTAAGCAAAAAATGTCTTCATCATGATATTTTAGCAAGTGAAATTAAAAAATATAATAAAGGAAATTTAACAGAAAAATTTGCTTCTACTGATCACTCTTATTCAAACAAGAGAATTTGGCTAGCCCAAACAGTTGCTGAATTTTTAGATGAGGTAATAAATGAAAAATAGTGGATAAATTAAAAGATTAATTTAAAACTGAGGAGAGATTGAAAGTGATAAAAACAGTAATTATAGATGATGAACCTGCCGTAGTTTCTATTATTAAATATTTTGTTAAAAAGGAAAATCTACCTTTAGATATAGTAGGAACTGCAAATAGGGGAGATGAAGGAATAGAACTTATAAAAAAATTAAATCCTCAGCTAGTTTTTCTAGACATAAAAATGCCTGTTGTAGATGGGTTTGAAGTTATGAAGGCAGTAAGTGATACAAAATTTATAGTTATAACTGCGTTTGAGTCATTTGAATACGCTCAAAAATCCTTGCGACTTGGGGCAAAAGACATAATCTTAAAGCCAATTGAATTTAAGCAATTGACAGCATCTATCAACAGAGTAATGGGATGGAAATTTACATCAAATAATACTGTAAATGATGTAATACAATATATCCATTCTAATTACGATAAAAAAATAGAATTAAAAACTATAGCAGCAAATTTATATCTATCTCCTGATTATATATCAAAGTTATTTAAAACGTATATGGGTATTACAATTAATAAATACATAAATAAGGTTCGTATAGAAAAGGCAATAGAGTTATTTGACAATGAAGAAGTGAGCGTAAAAGAAGTAGCATTGATGACTGGTTACGACAGCCTAAATAATTTTTATAAAAATTTTAAAAATGCTACAGGCAAAACACCTGCTATGTATCTTTCTGAAAAAAATAAATAGGTGTATTATGAAATAGAGTTTGAGGGAGTGGAAAAATGAAGGTTGCTTTAATTGTGCCAGAATATACAGCGAATATTATAAGAAATGTTGCAGAAGAAAATCTAGATAATATGGAGCTAGATGTTATGGTTTATAATAACTATTTAAAAGCTGTTGAAATTGTAGAAAAAGTGCAAAAAAGATACGATGCAATAATGTTTGCGGGAATCGTTGTTTATAGCTTTGTAAAATCACATGTAAAAGAAGAGTGTATATGGGGATACTTCCCTTTACATGAAAGTTCATTATCTTTTGCTATATTAAAAGCACTTTATATTAAAGACAATATAAAAAATATAAGTATAGATACTTATTCAATGGAATCAATTAAAGAAGTTTATGATTTTATCGGTATAGATTTTGATGAAGTTAATGTCATGCTTTATGATGTAAAAGCTGATAGCTATAGCATAACAGAAGATGCGCTTAAATTTCATAAAAACAATTTAAAAAATAAAGACAATATATGTATAATTACAGCATTAAGTGATGTTAATAAACAATTAAATATTGAAAAAATAAGCTGTCATATGGCAATACCTACGAAGAGTATAATAATAGATAGTTTTCAAAACTTATATTTAAGATATACAGCAAAAGTAAATACTAATAGCAGGGTTGTAGCTATTTTTATTCAAATAGATTTTCCTGATGACTACTCTATAATAAGTAAAAATGAATATTACTATGTCAAGGAAAAAAATAAAGTAACAGAGTTGATTTACGAATTTGCAAATAAAATAGAAGCTGCAGTAATTGAATTTAGCTACAATACATATATACTTATTTCGACAAAGAAAATACTAGAAACTGAAACTGAAAACTATACAAATATAGACTTGTTGAGAGCTATTGAAGAAAACTCACTTAATAGGATTTCTATGGGGATTGGATATGGAAAAACAGCAAGTGAGGCAAAATATAAAGCCAATGAGGCGATGATAAAATCTAAGCAATGCCAAAATGAAAATGTGGCATATATAATTTATGAAGATGGAAAGGCAGTAGGTCCTGTAAAATCAAAATTCAAGAAAAAAAGCAATGTAAAAATAGACGATAAATTGACTAAAATATCAAATATAACAAGTGTTAGTGTAAAGAAAATACTTTTGTTCTACAATGCAATAAATACATGCAAAAAAAATAGATTTACAGCTGATGAACTTGCAAAACAGTGTGATATGTCTTATAGAACTGTAAATAGAACGATTAATAAATTAGAGAAATACGGATATGTTGAAGTTGTCGGCAAGCATTTTGAAGATGGTTCAGGACGACCTAGAAGGATAATAAAATTCAACATATAGTAT
>CAJKKA010000145.1 GCA_905200315.1 uncultured Clostridium sp. | reverse complement strand
CAAATACTGATTCAAGCGATAGTATTATAGCTGATTTTGTTTCGCTGACGTCTTTTTGGCAAACTGTTTGGAGTAAAAATGCCACAGTTGTGGAAAATACACCTAAATAAAGTACTCCCATTATAGATGACATCTGTGCTTCTATTTTTATTTCATTGAATAAGATTTGAACAATTAGTGATAAAACTGTAGCCACACTAAATTGCACTACTGTAAGCACTATTGGATTGTGTTTTTTTACAAATTCTCCTGTAAAAAATATATGAAATGCAAATCCAAATGCACATATTATTGTTAAAAAGTCACCAAAATTTATAGTAAAATCAACATCTAAAGACAATATCCCTATTCCTAAAATAGCTATAATACTACTTATTATTCCATATTTATCAAGTGGTCTTTTATAAAGTATAAATCCTATAAATGGTACTATAACTACATTTATAGCTGTCAAAAATGCATTTTTTGATGCTGTCGTATAAGATATTCCAATTGTCTGAAATACAAATGCTATAAATAAAAACACTCCTATCATACTTCCAGCTATTACTGATTCTTTAGTTATATTATTCTTAATTTCTTTGAAAAATATAACTCCAAGTAAAATTGCACCTATAAAAAATCTAATTGTCAATATCTGTAATGGTGTTAGACCTCCACTTAAAGATATTGATACTCCTATAAATCCGCTCCCCCATATAAAAGCAGTTAAACCTAATCCTAATTCTCCTTTATATTTTCTAAACATAACTCCTCCTAATAAAAAAAATTCACTTTACCTTTTTCTTAAAATTATAATTCTATATCTATAAAACCTCCTTTTTAAAATCAAATTTTATTTTTCATTTATAGTTTGTTTTATTACTATATTATACTATTATATTACACTTTACCTTATATAACTATATTTTCTAAATTTGTGATAATAAATGTAAAAAGATTTAAATTTCTTATCCAATTGCTAAATTTATCATTTTTCTCTACAATTAAATTAAGTATTACTTCTAATTACATACAATTTTTTTAATTTAAGGAGGAAATTTTATGGATAACTTAACAAAATTCTTTTCATTCGAATTGCCTACAAAAATAATATATGGGGCAAATTGTCTAGATAATTTATGTATTGAATTAAAAGAAAACGAAGGTAAAAAACCTATAATAATCACTGACAAGGGAGTTGAAAAAGCTGGTATTTTGAAAAAGATAACAGATTTATTAGATAAAGACGATTTTCCTTATGTAATTTACGATGGTGTAGAAGCCAACCCTAAAGATGTCAATGTCGAAGAAGGTGCAAAAATAGCAAGAGAAAATGACTGTGACTGTATAATAGCAGTCGGTGGTGGTAGCCCTATCGATTGTGCAAAATCTGTCGGTGTTTTACTTGCTCATAACGATACAGAAATTAAAAAATACGAAGGTAAAACTGCCGCAACAAAACCACTTCCTCTTTTCATAACAATACCAACAACATCAGGAACAGGAAGCGAAATAACTTTCTCTTCAGTTATAACTGATACTAAAAATAAATACAAAATGACAGTAAAAAGCAAATATACAGCTGCAAAAGTAGCAATTTGCGACCCTGTACTTACTTTATCAGTTCCACCAGCAGTAACTGCTGCAACAGGAATGGATGCATTAACACACGCAATCGAAGCCTACACAGCAACATGCTCAGAACCAATAGCTGATGCAGTCTCTTTATATGCAATCGAACTTATATACAACAATTTAAAAACAGCCGTTTTTGAAGGAAACAACTTACAAGCAAGAAGTGCAATGCTTATGGGAAGTATGTTAGCAGGAATCGGATTTAGCCACTCAGACGTAGCAAGCGTACACTGTATAGCCGAAGCTCTTGGCGGAATGTTCGACCTTGCACATGGAGTCTGTAACGCAGTCTTACTTCCTCATGTTATGGAATACAACAAAGATTACTGTGTATCGAAATACGCCAGAGTTGCAAAAGCAATGGGATTTGAATTTAAAAGTGATGATGAAGGAGCTGACTTAGCAGTTAAAGCAGTTCAACAGCTTGCATTAGATGTAAAACTTCCTTTATTCTCTGAATTAAATGTTGAACCTAAATACTTTGATATATTGGCTGACAAATCAGCTATAAATATATCTACTGAAAGCAATCCAAGACCTATGAGTAAAGAGGATTACTTATATGTGCTTAATAATGCTTATAATGCAAAATAGTTTTATTTAAAACAATTAAAGCCCAGAGAGTTTTTTCTCTCTGGGCTATTATTTACATATATTTTTCTCTGTATTCCTGGGTATGTTCTATAAGACATATTCTAACCCCATTCATAGTTGAATACTGAACTGAAATTCTCATACTTTACTTCCTCACTTTGATTTTAATTCATACCAAAAACTTCTAATTTCAATATATTATTATCATTTTGCATAATAACTACAGATACAAATTGATTGTTTCCATATATATCAATTTCATATCCTGTTTCTGATTCTGCAAATCCTATACAAGTATATACAACATCTGAAAAGTCAGAATCATATTCATCTGGTTTTTGAATATCAATTCCTAATTTATCAAAAAACTCTACTAACTCAGGTATTTGTTTAGTTGAATCTATTATAATATCACATCTATTACTATATAATAATTTTGTTTTTTCTATATCTATATTAAAATTCCAGTCATGCTTATTTACTTTTGTAAAATTAAGAGATTCTTTATTTTCCTCTCTTATAATTTTTTTATCAAGAATAAAATTTAAGGAACTTAAATTTTTTCCACTTATTTTCTTTTTAATCTTATCTAGATGTAAAACAATATATGTATATAATGCTAATGCCCAAAACAAGAATACAAATATACTTAAATGCACGAAAAAAGGAATCGGAAAAATAGGCATATTTTTTAAGATTACAGTTTCAGTTTTTCCGTTTTTTATAATTTGTATCTTGTTATATAAAATAGGATTTCGCTCTATTTTATAAGTAGTTCCATTTAATTTATAAAACCTCTCTTGCATTTGGCTATAAGCTACAAATTCATTTTCTGATTGGGAATCAGAAATTTCTTTACTTTCTATTATTTTCATAGTTTCTAAATCAACTGTGTTTTTTTCATTCTGTCTTTGCCCATATGAAAAGACTGTTATTTTATTTTCATGTACAGTAAAACTAGAACTTCCCCCCGAAAGATTCAATGTGTTTTTGTAATTACCTTGTGCATCAAATATTTGTATATATTCGTTAAATGAATTTCCTATGTAATAGTTACCCTTATCATCGACGACTAATTCTTCAACATTATACAAGGGTAGTTGATTTTTGGATATTTCTTCATCGGGTAAATATTTTAAATTACGTACCAATAAAACCATATTTCCCACTATTAATAGTATTATCATCACAGGTATTAAAAAATGTAATTTTTTCATCATTTATATCTCCTATATTTTTCTGTGTCTTCAAATTCTTTTCCTTCTATATAATATATAATACATATAATGGTAAAAATCCGCTACCTCCCTTAGTATTTGTATAATTTTTTTCAACAAAATAGAGATCTTTGATTTTTATCAAAAATCCCTATTTTATTTCACTTTAAAACATCAAATTTATAATTTGTTCCAATTTTTATTATAATCTTCTATAGTTTCTTTAACATCAGAGCTTTTAAACAAAGTACTCATTACTGCAAAGTCATCGCAATAACCAAAAATTTTGCCTACATTTTGAGGTAATATACCTCCAAGTGCAACGATTTTTATATCAGTTAAACCTCTAGAATTTTTTAAAAGTTCAACACCTCTAGGTTTTAATCCTTCTTTACATTTTGTTTCAAATATATGTGAAAGAGTTATATAGTCTATATTTATATTTTTACTTTCTATAATTTTATTTAACTCAATGACTTCAGACGTGCTATGTAATGAAAGTCCTATTTTCTTAGTCCTATCGAATTCATACCCCTTACTTAGCAAATCCTTAAACAAATTATATGGAAGATGTATCCCATACACTGGGTAATTTTCATATAATTCAACTGAGCTATTTACAATTATATTTATGTCTGTGTTATTTTCTTTTAAAGATAAGACTATCTCATTATATAGTTTTTCCAATTCACTATATTCTAAATCTTTTTCCCTTAAAATCAAATACTCTACATTATTTTTAGCAGCTTCTACTATAGTTTTTATGTATTTTTCTTTTGAACATAGATTTCTGTTGCTGATTAAATACATCTAAAATCTCTCCCAATCTTTAAATA
>CAJKKA010000144.1 GCA_905200315.1 uncultured Clostridium sp. | reverse complement strand
CAGATTAAATCTGATATTCTGCCTGGTGCAATAGGTCCTATTCAGTTATTTAACTATGATAAAAATGCATTAATGTCAGCATGTACTTGTGCTTATTCCACGTCTTTTTTGAAAAAAAATAATATAAGTTTTGTTTCGGAAAGAAAAATATTAAACGAAGATCATTTATTTAATTTTCATGCGTTATTGTGTGCAGATAAAGTAGAGGTCACACATAAAATTTTATATTTGTATGATTTTAGAGAAGGTTCACTATCGAAATGTTATATAAATCAGATGGTAGAGAGGAAGATAGAATTAATTAAAACATATAAAAACTTATTAGATAAATATAAAGTGTTTTCTGAGTTTGAAGAAGAATATTATAGTCAATGTGTAGATAGCTTTTATGCATGTATTACTAATGAATGTGGTAACTGGGGAAAAAATAGAAAATTTAAAGAAATATCTAAAAAAGTATATGGAATTTTGAAAAATCCAAATTGTAAAATGGCTTTGAAAAAATGCAAACATAATAATTTGACGTTAAAAGGTTATATTATTTATTATCTTATGAAATTTAAAATGTCAAAAAGTATTGTTTGGTTATATATAAAAATGAAAGGTTAGAAGGAGAAAACAATG
This sequence comes from uncultured Clostridium sp., assembly GCA_905200315.1. The sequence goes on along the minus strand of CAJKKA010000144.1, from coordinate 3,654 downwards.
GTTTTGAAACTAAATTATAATAGTTGTAAAAAATTAATATATATTCAAATTATAATGGTTTTGTGTGTTTTTTTCCTAATTTCAACATTGCATTTTCCGTCATTTTTAAGCTATGTTACGGATATAATTAACTTTTTGTTATTAATTTGTATTTTTAAAATTAGAGGAGCGAAGCTAAAACAGCTAGGGGGAAGATACATCAATATTAGTATTGGTGTTTTTATCATAAGTATTGTTTTAGGTATTATTTTTAATCTAGTATCACCGATATTAGTGGCTTGGGGTGCTAGAAATTTATTTCGAGGAATAATTTTTTTTGTTGCTTGTGTTAAATTTTTAGATGAAGAGGATATAGAAAAAATTTTTAAAATTTTTTTTTGTGCCCAGATTATTAATGTACTTGTAACTTTATATCAATATTTCGCATTAGGAATTAAACAAGATTACTTGGGCGGAATTTTTGGTACAAGCCAGGGGTGTAATGGAGCTACAAATGTTTTTTGTATTATCCTGCTGATATATTTTGGAGTAAGTTATATTAATAAAAATATTCCAATATATATTTTTGCTGTCATAGGATTAACGACATTGATAATTGCTGCATTAGCAGAAATTAAAATTTATTATATGGAATTTGCTCTAATAATAGTTTTGGTAATATTATTTTCAAAACCATCATTTCGAACTTTTTTTGTTGTTGGAATTACTATTGTTGGTCTCTTTATAGCGATTGATTTGATGAAAAAAATATTTCCGTTACAATATGAAACTTTAGTGAATTTTGAATTATTGAAGCAGTATGCAGATGCCAAAGGAGGTGGTTATAATATTTCACGTTTAAATGCCTTTGGTGATATAAATAGATTATTCTTTCATAATAATATTATTTTGAAATTATTTGGTTATGGATTAGGTGGATGTGAAATGTCTTCATTTTCATTTTTAATAAGTGACTTTTATAAAATGTATGGACATTATAACTATAGATGGTTTACACATATGATGATATATTTACAAAATGGTTTAGTTGGGATAGTTTTATATATCAATATTTTTGTGCAGATATTTATTCATGCTATAAGAAAACGGAAGATTTTTAATAAAATTAATATATACGGAATATTCGTTTCAATACTCTCAATACTTGTAATAATAAATATATGGTACAATCAAGCGATGTTAACAGAGGTTCAGTATTTAATTTATTTTGCATTGTCAATTTGTTTAGTTCAAACGAAAAGTAATAAGTATAGTGAAAATAGCATTGGAAGAAAGGATAAAAAATGACAAACTTGGGTCAACAAAGAAATAAATATTTATTGAAAAATACTGTAATATTTTCAATAGGTAATTTTGGAACAAAAATCATTAGCTTTTTTTTAGTTCCTCTATATACAAACATATTGACAACAAGAGAATATGGAACAGTTGATTTGATATATACTATTGGAATGGTGTTAGTTCCATTGCTGACATTAAATATTGGAGAATCAATTATGCGATTTGCATTGGATAAAGATGCTGATTGCGACAAAATAATGAGTACCGGTATTACAATATTAATATTTGGAGCAATTATAGGCCTGCTTATCCTGCCAATAGCAAATTTATTTGAAAGTGTATCTAATTATTCAATTTATATTTATTTATACACGTTGACATTGGCATTTAGTCAAATATTTTTATGCTATTTAAGAGGAAAAGAATTTTTGCTGAAATATTCCATTGGAAATATTATTCAATCTCTAACGATTGCTATTTTTAATATTATATTTCTTATTGGCATGAAAAAAGGAATTGAAGGCTATTTAATGGCATATATTCTTGCAAATGTATGTACTGGTCTTTATGGATTTTGGGCGGGAAAAGTTAATTTAGTAATAAAAAAGTATTCCAGTGATATAGAGTTAAGTAAGAATATGATTAAGTATTCTGTGGTATTAATACCTAATTCATTTATGTGGTGGATTATGAATTCCTCAGATCGAATGATGGTTAGTGCAATGATTAGTGTAACCGCAAATGGAGTTTATGCAGTTGCCTATAAGATTCCAACATTGCTATCTACAATTACAACGATATTTAATCAGGCCTGGTCTTATTCCGCTATAAGGGAAGATGAGAGTGAGGATAAAGAAGAGTATAATAATAGAGTATATGATAATCTGGTAACTATTGTAATTGTAGTTGCTACAGGATTGTTGATGATCATGAAACCATTTTTGTCGGTATATGTTGGAAAAGAGTATTATGCTGCATGGCATTACGTACCTTATCTTATTGTTGGATTTGTATTTATGACATTAGGATCTTTTATTGCTACATCGTATACAGTACATAAAGACAGCATGGGTTTTTTGATTTCTGGGACAGTAGGGGCAATTATTAATTTAATTTTAAATTTTATATTAATACCAATGATGGGTGTTTCAGGAGCTGCTTTTGCAACGTGTATTAGTTATTTTGGAGTGTTTGCATATAGAATAAAAGATACACAGAAATATATAAAATTAAGAGTATTTAAGAGAAAACAAATTTGTGGATACGCATTATTAATTTTATCAGCAATGACTTGTTATCTTGATAATTGCATTGGACAAACGTTGTTGGTAATAGAATTTATATGTATTATTCTTTTGAACAAGGAATTTGTAAAGGATATGTTAAAAATAATTTTTAAAATAAAAATGAATTAGATTTTAAATTTATTTATGATAGAGCTACGGTGAGGTGAAAAATGAAAACAGTTTGTCAAGTTAATCAGTGTACGGGATGTATGGCTTGCGTAGAACTATGTCCTAAAAACGCAATAAACATTAAAGATGATTTAGTATCATATAATGCAGTTATTGATAATACAAAGTGTGTTGAGTGTAGGGCTTGCATTAAAATCTGTCAAGTTAATACTCCTCCAATATTGAAAGAGCCTATTTATTGGAAACAAGGGTGGGCAAAAAAAAGTAATATAAGAGAATTATCATCTTCAGGAGGATTTGCAACAGCATTAGAATTAGAATTTGTTAAAAATTTTGGTAGTGTATGTAGTTGCGAATTTAAAAATGGCAAATTCTTATTTACGTTTGCAGAAACAGAAGAAGAAGTAAAAAAATTTACAGGATCAAAATATGTGAAAAGCAATCCGTATGGAATTTATAAAATAATTAAAAAAAAGATATTGAATGGAGAAAAACTTCTGTTCGTAGGTTTACCTTGTCAAGTTGGAGCAGTTATTAATTATGTTGGTGAACATGATAATTTATACACTGTTGATTTAATTTGTCATGGAACCCCTTCGCCATTTGTATTGGATAGATTTTTAAGCTCTTACAATTATAAATTAACGGAAATTAAAGATATTAGTTTTCGTACTAAGAATGATTTTCATTTAGAAGGGAATCGTCATATTTTTGCAGTTCCGGTAAATACTGATTATTATACAAGGCTATTTTTAGATTCGGTTTCATATACAGAAAATTGTTATAAGTGTAATTATGCACAGTTAAAAAGAGTTTCAGATATTACTTTGGGTGATTCATGGGGTAGTGAAGAAGATGAAGAAACTCAAAAAGCTGGGATTTCATTGGCATTATGTCAGACAGAAAAAGGAAAAATGCTTTTAGAACATTCTGATTTACGATTGTTGGATGTGGATTT
>CAJKKA010000143.1 GCA_905200315.1 uncultured Clostridium sp. | reverse complement strand
TTAGTAAAAGAAAGTAGTAGAGCAGAGATGCAAGCAATCGGTGCAGGAGCACTAAACCAAGCAGTTAAGGCAGTAGCAATAGCAAGAGGATTTGTAGCACCAACAGGAGTTGATTTGGTATGTATACCAGCATTTGCGGAGGTTCAAGTCGAGGGGGAAGATAGAACTGGAATGAAACTAATTGTGGAATCTAGAAAATAATTAATATAAATTTATAGGGAGCAAAAAAATGCTCTCTTTTTTTATACAAATAATATTATTTTGCTATAAATTATGTCAGACGTTGTAGGGGCCGGCGTCCCGACGACCCGAAATAATGAAATTGTTAAATTTGGAATAATATTTGCTCGTTTGGTCGCTTACGCGGTATTTCAAAACAAATATATTTGTCATTTTATTAATAAAAATAATTTTAATAAATTCTTGAAAAAAAAGAACATTTAATATATTATAATTGATATAAATTGAGGTGAAAAAATGAAGAATAATTTTATTAAATATTTGTTTATAGTATTTGTAGTTATACTAATAATTTTTGCAGTGTTTAAAATAAACAAAGATAACAGTAAAAATGAGGAAAACGAAAATTCTGAAACAAAAAAACAAGAAACAAGAATTGCACAAGATTTAAGACTAGCTATTGTAAATTATGATACAATAAATCCAATACTAAGTAAAAATTCAAATGTTCAAGAAATATCTAGAATAGTATTTGAACCATTAGTAACATTATCAAATGACTATAAGCCAGAAAGTTGTTTAGCAACAGAATGGTCAATAAGTGGAGATAATTCTTATATTATAAAACTTAGAGATAATGTAAAGTGGCATGATGGAAGTAAATTTACTGCAAACGATGTTCAATTTACTATTGACATACTAAAAAATATAGATTCTATTTATTCAGCCAATTTACAGAAAGTAGTTCAGGTTGAGGTAATAGATGACTACACAATAAAAATAACCTTAGATAGTAAAGATCCTTATTTTGCATATAATTTAACATTTCCAATATTATCTAAAAACTTTTATTTAGAACAAGATTTTCAAACAACAGAAAAAAATAATGTACCTATGGGAACAGGTATGTATAAAATAGTTAGCAATGAAGGCGGAGTAATTACTTTAAAAAAGAATGAAAATTGGTGGAATATAGAAAATAAAAATACTAAAGCAAGCGAAATAAAGGTTAATTTGTATGGTTCTATGGGAGATGCTTACAATGCATTTAAAATGGGAAATTTAGATTTATTAGAAACACAAAATGAAGAACTTGAAAAATATGTTGGTACAATAGGATACAACAAAATAGACTTTAAAGGAAGAGAATACGACTTTTTAGCAATGAACTGTAATAATGCATTTTTAAATGACGTAAATGTACGAAAAGCAATTAATTTTAGCATAGATAAAGAAAATATTATAGCTACAGTTTTTAATGGAAAATATTACAGTATGGATTTTCCATTAAACTTTGGAATGTGGCTATATAACTCAGAAAGCAGCAGTTCTGGATATAATCCAGATCAGGCAAAACAATTACTAGTAGATAGTGGTTGGGAATACACAAAAGGATATTGGCAAAAGAAAGAAAATTATAGAACACAGAGATTGGCTTTTACATTAACAGTAAATTCTGAAAATGGAGCAAGAGCAAGAGTTGCAGAAATAATAAAAACTAATTTAGAAGCAATTGGAATACCTGTAAATATTATAAAAGTAACAACTGCAAATTATAATAATATATTAAAAAATAAAAATTATGAATTGCTTATAGCGGGAACAAATATTGGGTTATCACCTAACCTAAATACATATTTAGGAGATGGAAATTTAGCAAATTATAAAAGCAATGAATGTACAGAATTACTAAAAGAGATATCAAATATAACGGATGGAGAAAAATTAAAAGAAAAATATACAGAAATAGCAAATTTATATAAAGAACAAAGTCCGTATAAAAGTTTATATATTAATCAAAAATCATTAATTTGTAGTACATCTTTAAAAGCAGATATAGAACCTAATAATTACAGTATTTTTTATAATATAGAAAATTGGTATAGAGAAATTTAAAAAAACTATTGACAAAAATTAAAATATAAAATACAATACAAACATAAATTTGTTGAAAAAATGTTTGTAAAAGAAAGGAAGATATAAATGGGAGAAAACAATGAAAGAAAAAAAGCATTAGAAGTTGCAATGGCACAAATAGAAAAACAATTTGGAAAAGGTTCAGTAATGAAACTTGGAGAATATAAAGCTATGGAAATAGAAGCTATACCAACAGGAGCATTAGGATTAGATATAGCATTAGGAATAGGTGGAGTTCCAAGAGGAAGAATAATAGAGGTATATGGTCCAGAATCTTCTGGTAAAACAACACTTGCATTACACATAGTTGCAGAAGCACAAAAAATGGGCGGAGAAGCAGCTTTTATAGATGCAGAACACGCATTAGATCCTGTATATGCAAAACACTTAGGTGTAAATATAGATGAACTATTAGTATCACAACCAGATACAGGAGAACAAGCCCTAGAAATTACAGAAGCATTAGTTAGAAGTGGAGCTTTAGATGTAATAGTAGTAGACTCTGTTGCAGCACTAGTTCCAAAGGCTGAAATAGATGGTGATATGGGTGATTCACATATGGGTCTTCAAGCAAGACTTATGTCACAAGCATTACGTAAATTAGCAGGTGCAATAAATAAATCTAAAACAGTTTTAATATTCATAAATCAATTAAGAGAAAAAATTGGAGTTATGTTTGGAAATCCAGAAACAACAACAGGAGGAAGAGCATTAAAATTCTATGCATCAGTTAGAATGGATATTAGAAAAATAGAAAATATAAAACAAGACGGAGAAGTAGTAGGAAGTAGAGCTAGAGTAAAAGTTATAAAAAATAAGGTTGCACCACCATTTAGAGAAGCTGAATTTGATATAGTTTATGGAAAAGGTATTTCAAAAGAAGGAAATATTTTAGATATGGCTGTAAACTTAGACATTATAGAGAAAGCTGGATCATGGTTTAGCTATAACGGAAACAAAATTGGACAAGGTAGAGAAAATGTTAAAAGATACTTAGCAGAAAATCCAGAGATAATGGAAGAAGTTGAGAAAAAAGTAAGAGATAACTTTGAAAAAGCATTTGAACAAAGTCTTGGAGACAATGAAAAAGACGAAGATGAAAAAGATGACGAATAATGTAACACGATAACACTTGAAAATGAAAACATAATATGTTATAATAATAAAGTTCAGCCATTAAAAAAGTGAGAAGATTAAATAAGTAGTGCAGAAGTACAGGGAACTATAATTTTATTTTCTTGCTTAACACGGGTTCAAATTGGAACCCGTGTTTTTTAGATATAGAAAATTTCTATTTTTTTATAAAAAAAGGAGAAAACAATGTATTCAATAGAAGAATTTGATAGAGAAAAAACAAAAATATTAAAATATATAATGTATAAAAAAAGAACAGAAAATGAGATAAGAAATAAATTTAAATTAACTATAGAAGAAAATTTATTAGAAGATATTATTGACTATTTAAAAGAAACAGGATATATTAATGATTATAAATATATAGAAAGATTTGTGAATGAATGTATAGCACTAAAAAATCTTTCAATCAAAGAATTAAAATATAAATTATATTCAAAGGGAATTAATAGAAATATATTAGATGAATATATTCAAAATAATTATGAAGAACTAGAAGAATATGAAATGAAATCAGCAGAAAATATAAAACTAAAAAAACAAAACTCAATGAATGAAGAAGAAATAAAAATCTACCTATTAAAAAAAGGATATAAAGGAGATAATATATAATGTCAAATGTATTAACGCTAGAAACAAATAAATATGCAATAAAAATAGACAATTTCGAAGGACCATTAGATTTATTATGTCATTTAATAGATAAAAACAAAATGAACATATACGATATAAAAATAAGTGAGATAACAGACCAATACATAGACTACTTAAATGAAATGGAAAGATTAAATTTAGAAATAGCAAGTGAATTTTTAATAATGGCATCAACGCTAATTTTATTAAAATCTAAAAGTTTATTGCCAAAACAAGTAGAAGATGAAGAAGAAATAACAGAAGAAGAATTAATAAAAAGAATTATAGAATATAAAAAATATAAAGAAATAATAAAAAAATTTAAAGAACAATATGAAAACAGTGGAGATAGGCTATATGGTGTAAGAGAAGAAATTAAATTACCAAAGCAAAAATTAGAAAGAGAATATAATA
>CAJKKA010000142.1 GCA_905200315.1 uncultured Clostridium sp. | reverse complement strand
TACATCGAGGATATTTGATACAACAGAACCACAGTTAAGACTAAAAACTATGGGAGAAGATGAATTTGAAAGAGTTGTTGGAGAATGGGCATATTCATGTTTGAGAAAAGAAAAAAAGTATAGTAATGTTGCATTATTAGGAGGATCAGGTGACTCAGGAAGAGATCTGGTGGCATATATAGATGATAACATGCAAAAGTTTGATATATATCAATGTAAGCGATATGAAAAACCATTATCACCATCGACATATATGATTGAATTTGGAAAACTTTGCTATTATACATATATAGGAGAATATGTAGTTCCCAACAAATATTATATTGTAGCAAGTAATGGAATTGGTCAGTCATTAAGAAAATTAATAGAGCATCCAAAACAAATTAATACTGAATTAATAAATACATGGGATGAAAAATGTGGAAAAAAAAGACAGATTATAGCTGAAGGCATAAAAATGACAGACAGTTTAAGAAAATATATAGAGGAATTCGATTTTTCTATAGTTTCAGATATAGCACCAATTACACTGCTTGATGAGTTCAGTAAATCACCATGGTATAAATACCATTTTGGTGGTGGAATAAAAAAAAGACCAACATTTGAAAAGCCTTCTGAACAATTGAAAAAGTCAGAAAAAACTATGCCATATGTAAAACAGTTATTAAAAGTGTATTCAAAAGAAGCAGGACAAGTATACGAAACGCAAGAGGACTTAAAAAATAATCAAAAATTGTATAAACATTTTATGAGACAGAGAGAAGGATTTTTTTCAGCACAATCATTAAAAAGATTTGCAAGAGATGAATTACTTAATGAAGATAGCTATAACTCTTTAAAAGGTCAGGTTGAATTTGGAATAATGGATGTTTATGAAAATGAATATTCAAGCGAATTAGAGAGAGTAAAAGAAACAACTAAGCAAGCAAATTCTTTAGGTGTTAGTTGCGAAGAAATAAAAGATGTTACTATTTACGATAAAACGGGCATGTGTCACGAACTTGTCAATGATGAAAAAATAATTTGGAGTGATATTGATGAAAATATATAATACTAATCAAGAAATTGGTTGCAGAATATTATTGATTTTACAAATTGTGAAAAAAACTTACTCGATAGAAAGAATTGGATATTATGATTATTTTTCATTACATTTTAGTGATTTAAAAAAGACAGGGGAGAGTTTGCATCCGTCTAATCCTAATCATTCGGCAGAAATTATTATTAAAAGACATACTATTGAAAATGCAATAAATTTTTTAATCGGTAAGGGATTGATTGAGCCGCAATATAATTCTCAAGGGATAAAGTATCAAAATACAAATCTGGGAAATAAAATAGTAGATATGTTTAACAATGAATATACGAAAAAGTACCAGTATTACGTAACAGAGGTAGACAAAATATTTTCAAAAATGAATGAAGATAAAATCAGAAATTATGTAAATAAAAACATAGGAAAATGGATAGGGGAATTTGAAAAAAATGAAAAGTAGAATGCAGGGAAGGTTGAAGTTGACAAAATTAATTTTGGCCGGGGAAAATAAAAAAGATGCAATTATTAATTTCAAAGGTGGATTAAATGTTATTGCGGGAGCATCTGATACAGGAAAATCGTTTGCTTTTGAATGTATTGATTTTGCATTGGGTTCATCTTCCAATCCTAAAACAGTTCCAGAAATGAAAGGCTATCGGAGTGTTTTCCTTGAAATTGAAGATATTGGGCAGGAAGAAATATTTACATTAAGACGAAATTTTTCTGAAGATGAAAAAAACGAAATATTTATTTATTATAGCAATTATCAGGAGAAAGATGCAGCGGAGGTAGAAAAATTATCTGTAACTCATAATGCAAAAAAAAGCTTGTCTAAAAAATTATTGAATTGTTGTGATTGTACATACAAATATGTGATGAAGAATACAAAAGGAGATACGCAAGCCTTTACATTTAGATCCTTCAGTCCATTAATTATGATTAATGAATTAAGAATTACGGCAAGACATTCTCCGATTTATCATACAGATTCTAGGGGAAGTACTTTTGCAACACCTGCAAGAACGGCTTTTAAAACAGTTATATCGGGAATTGATTATAAAAAAGAAGAGAAAAAAGAAAATACTGAAATTATAAAGGCAAAATTAAAAGGTAAGATAGAACAATTAAGCCAAATTATTGATGAAATTCGTATAGAAAACAATGAGTTGATAAAAGATACGGAAGATATAAATACAGAGAAAAGTATAGAGATTATTGAATTAAATAAATTTATAAAGGAAAAAAGTGAAGAAATTAAGAAGTATGAATTAGATTATAAAGAAATTCAAACAGAGATTGAAATAAAAAATACAGAACTAAAGCATTTATTAAATAATAATAACAAATTTGTTTTGTTGAAGAAAAATTATTTGTCTGATCTTGAGCGATTAGAGTTTATTTATGATGCATTTGATTTGACGCAACAATTGGTAGAGGTAGAATGTCCAATATGTCATTCACCTATGAAGGTTAATGAGATGGAAAAATCAGATGATTATTATGAGGCATTAGCAACAGAAAAGATAAAAATTGAAGTTCAATTAGCAGAATTAGATGAGACAATAAAAGATTTATCTGATGAAATAATAAGCAAAAAACAGCGTATTAGTAAATTGGAAAATTATAAAGAAGAAATTACAGATAACCTAAATAATAACTTAGGACCGATAGTAGCAGAGAAAGTGAAAAAGGTTCAAGAATTGATGGATGCACAAGAAAGGATAAATTTAATAACAAGAAATGAAAAAAGAATAAACAAATATAATACAGAAATTAGTAAATGGCAAGAAAAAATAGATAGTACAGGACAAGAGAAAGGAAAGAAAATAGAAGACTTACCTGAGGCATATACAAATGAACTTTGTAAGGAAATTAAATTTTTATTACAAGGGTGTGATTTTATTGGCAAAGAGGGGAAAATAAAATACAATAATACTACAGAGGATGTAGAAGTTGGAGAAAAAGAAAAAGCTTCTTATGGAAAAGGAGCTAGAGCAATAATTAATTCAACATTTTTAATAGGAATAATGAATTATTGCTATAAAAGGAATTTGTGTCATCCAGGCATTGTTGTTTTGGATTCGCCACTAACAACATACAAAGAGAAGGATAAAAAAGATGGGGATGATGAAACTATAACAAAAGGAACAAAAGAGAAATTTTATGAAATGTTGGCAGAACAAAAGAATGGACAAATTATAATATTCGATAATGAGGAACCAAGTAGTACTGTAAAAACAAAAATAAATTATTTGCATTTTTCAGGTGATTCAACAGTAGGAAGAAAAGGGTTAATTCCCTAAAATCTAAAAATATAATTGGATAAAATACTGTTAGAAAGATTCTTTGATTATATTGGTAAAAAGGGCTAGATATCTTTTGGAGTCAGATGCTAGAAAAAGATATTTTAATATGATATGATACAATAAAAAAGAGGTTTATAGGATATATATTTAATGAATTGAGGAATTGAATGAATAATAAACAAGCAGAAAAAAAGTTTCCCTCATATTTCAAAAATTTTGAAATTCCTGAATGGGCAAGAGAGCAGGAACTAGAGGTATTTAGAGCTTGCGCAACAGGAAAAGTTGATAGAGAATCGTTTATGAATAGTTTCGAAGAAAATGGATACAAAATAAGTAAAGATGGTGATGAACATGATCCACAAGAATATTCATTATCGACTTATATTAAATTTAGAGATGTAAAAAGATTTATGGCAATGGATAGCCGTTATGGAGTTCCATTTGTGATAGCGAAAGGTGTTACAAAACCTGCTCATGGAATATGCTTGGAAACTAAAGAATGGAAACGAAATTTAGGTATAAAATATAAAGGGTCTCATGTGGATTGGTGGTTATATACAGATGCAGAGCCGTATAGAGAATTTGAGGTGTTTGAAAATGAAAATAGAAAAGATATTTAGAAAAATACCGGATTTTCAAAAAGTTATTTTAGATACAATTCTTTTTGAAAGTAAGTATCCAGTGTTATTTACATGCAAAAATGATAAAGATATATACTTGTTTATTTGTTGTTTGGTAAATTCTGAAAAGATTAAATGGATTGGAACAAGAACAACGTATGATAATTTAATTGATTTGTTGGAAAATAAAATTACTATCAGAGATGCGTTTTTAAATGTAACAAATAACAAAATTATGATTGAATATGATGGAAAAGAAGTTGAATATGAATTAAAAAAATCTAGTGAGATTCCTGATGAGGTATTGCCAACCGTAGATCACCTCCGGCAAGCTGCTGTTGGACGGCAAGGTGATCAACAACCGTCCTC
>CAJKKA010000141.1 GCA_905200315.1 uncultured Clostridium sp. | reverse complement strand
CAGTTTTTGCTTGAGAGATGCCCCTCGGGAGCGGCGGGAGCCGGGCGGCGCATAATTATACTTAAATACTTTCTTATACCTCTACATAACTTTATCTAAATTAGCTTTATCTAATCCTAACTTATCTAAAGTCAATCCTTCAGCATAAAAATCAGTTTTTAGAAGGCTAGACGCAAGCACAATTATTGCATCTATATTAGGTGTTGGAACACCTAATACTTTACCTAAATCTGACCAGAAAACTAATCCTGTTGATATATCTTCTGTAAAATAACGTGAAGTAACACTAGTAGGTCCTTTTATTTGTGTAAATACTTCACTTGTATTAAAGTGTTCTTGTAAAGTTTTTTCATCTTGTGAAAAATATCCTCTGTTTTGTCTTGCTTCTAATGCACCCTCTACTTCAAAACCAAGTGCTCTACCAAGAGCTATTCTCTCTTTTTCAACTGCTTCTAATACATTTATAGTATGCTCTGTTATACCCTCTCTATATAGCCAGAACTCACCACCAGAAAAGTCTATTCTTCCAGCATTTAATAGACATGGTCCTGGATGAACCTCTGGATTTCCATTTTCTAAATTGACTTGTAGTATATTTTTAGCCAATACAAAACAATCATATAATTTTTTACACACTTCGAATACTTGTTCATTATCACTACATGGATAAGCTGCTAAATATACCTTTTTCGCTCTTAAATAAAGTTCTATTTTTGCAGACTCCACTATTGCCCTTGTTCCATATGTTAAAGTATTTGTTTCAGCTATTTTGAAACGCTTGTTTATTCCCATTTCTTTAGCTTCATTTATAAATCTAACGGGAGCCATACATGCCGCACAATTTATAAGTATAATTTGATCTTCATTTACGACAGGTGCAAGTATTCTCGCAAAATACTCAATTGCAACTCCTGGCGCAACTACCATTACGACCTCTGCTCCTTTTATAACTTCATTTATATCATCACTAATTAAATCTATCTCAATAAATTTACCTTTTTCACCTTCAGAAGACCCTATTTCACCCTCACAAAGATATAGTCCGCCTTCTTTTTTTATAAAATCTAAGTCTTTGCAAAACTTATCACTTTCAAATAAACTTACTTCAAATCCCCTTTCTTTCAAATCTGCACACGCAGTAAGTCCTCCATTACCTGCTCCGATTATTGCTACTTTCATCCAAAATCCTCCTAATGTTTTCGATTAAAACTATCTTTAGTATTGACATTATTTTTTATCTTAATCAATTTTTAATTTATTTTTACCATTTTTTTATGTACTCAATAAAAACACTTCCATTACTGTATAAAATTAATATATCAGTTAGTTGCATTTTTGTATCACTTGTACTACTATACATAATGCAAAAGTCAATTATTTCCATAGATATTTCCACAGAAATATTTTTGACTCAATGGCAGGCCTAAAGCCTAAAAAAGAAGAAAATTAAACTTTGCATATCTTTGCATATAATGAAGAAAAAAATTTTTTAAGATTTTTTAATTTTTCATGTTTAAAAATTTTAAATAGGTCAATACTCAAGAAAGGTGGTCAATTAAATGTTGCTCTTTAGAATTATAATGATTTCGTGTATGTTAATTATGTTTATCGTGATGTTTGCATCTTTATCTTCTGCAAATAAGCCAAAGAAAAATATGTTTATGGCTGTAACTCTACCATATGACGTTTTAGAAAGTGATTTTATAAAAGAAATTCAAAAGGAATATAAATCTCTCTGCAATAAAGTCTACATTATTATGTTACTTACTGCTATTCCCTGTATATTCCCATTTTGGATTTTTAAAAACATAACTGTATATATATTTTATATGTTAATTTGGTGTTTAGTTTTTTCATACTATGGAATTATTCCTTTTAAACTTATGAACCGTAAAGTAAAGGCCGAAAAATCAAAAAATAACTGGTTTGTAGGTGAAAAAAAGGTTGTCTACTGTGATATAAAAACAACTATGCTAAAAAATAAAATGCCAATAAGTAATAAATATTTTCTGATACCACTTTTAATAAGCCTCTTCCCCCTTATAATAAGCTTAAAAAATATGTCATCAGAAAATATAGTATTTTTAATTATTTCAATACTAAATATAGGTTTGATTATTTTTATTTTCTGTATAACAACGCAATACAATAAATCAAAACTAAAAACTTATAGCACAGACTCTGAAATTAATTTTATCTTAAATAAGACTGAAAAACGCATGATGTCAATTTATTTTTTAATCAACGCTCTTGTAGAGTCAATTTTAATTTTAGTTATTTATTTAATGATTTTTGATTATATAAATGTTGAATTCTTTAATATTTATATAACCTCAACTATTATACTTTCAAGTGCTGTAGCTCTTGGCTTGATATATATTAAGAAAAAGATAAACGAATTAGATGAAGAATTATCCTCTAAAAATAAATCCTCAGAAATTATAGTTGATGACGATGATTGCTGGATTGATGGAATATATTATTATAACCCTAATGATTCAAGTAAAATAGTAAGTAGCCGCTTTGGATATAGTATGACTTATAATATTGCGACTAAACATGGATACTTTATGGCTAAAAAATTAGATAAAATAGTATTAGGCGCTACATTTTTACTTATGATAATCCTAATGCTTCCTAGTGAGTTTGCAACTAGTTCTATTTCATTTAATGATAATTCCCCTAATATAAGTATTTCATCTTTCCCTTATTCTTATGACTTAGACTATAACGATATCGAAAGCATAACTATAACAAATGAGCCGATTTCATTTAAACTTAGAACTAATGGGATAGCCACTGATACAAAATGTATCGGTAATTTTAAAAGTGATAAATACGGAAAATGCAGGGTATATCTTTACTTTGATGGTGAAGATAATAACCCTAAATATATAGTAATGAAATTAAAAAACAATAAATTTGATTACCTAATCTACAATACAAAAGACGATAAAAACACAGAAAAAGTTTATTCTAAACTTCAAAAAAACCTTGATTGATTCCATAAAAAAATAAGATGGCTATAACTTATATTTGTTTATAGCCACCTTATTTTAATCTGTATAACTATTTATAAATTTTCCGACTAAAATTTTGCATTTTTCAGTAAGAGCTTTGCATTCTTCTTCTTTTAAATGAACTAATAACTCTCCATGATCGCTATCTTTTAATTTAAATACTAAAATTTCATCATCATATTCTTTATCTATAGAATCTAAAGAAATTTCATCTTGAAGTGGTGATAACATAATATAACGTTCGCCTTCAATTTCTATTGAAAATATTTTTTTGAAAGTAGTCTCAACGCCATCTTGATTCCATAAAACAATTGTATTTTCATCCATTATAATCTCCTCAATTTCATCTAGATATTACTTGATGCAAATTGTACAGTTAACCTATATTTATCATTTTGTACAAAATTACATCCTTATAGATTATATGATGACAAAAATAAAAATATGTTATATTCTAGCTACACCAGTTTCTCTAGCTGCTTTAGCAACTGCAGCTGATACTTCTTTTCCAACACGTGGATCGAATGCATCTGGTAATACAAATTCTGTTGTTAATTCGTCATCTTTTATTATTTTTGCTATTGCATATGCTGCTGCGACTTTCATTTCTTCGTTGATTTCGCTAGCTCTAACATCTAGTGCACCTCTGAATATTCCAGGGAAAGCAAGCACATTGTTTACTTGGTTAGGGAAATCTGAACGACCTGTACCAACTATAAATGCTCCACCTTCTTTTGCTTCGTCTGGGAATATTTCTGGAGTTGGGTTTGCCATAGCGAATACGATTGATTTTTCTGCCATAGTAGCAACCATCTCTTTTGTTAACATTTTTGGAGCAGAAACACCTATAAATACGTCTTTTCCTTTTACTATATCAGCTAATTTTCCATCTTGGTCATTTTTATTAGTAACTGCTAACATCTCTTTTTGAGCCCAATTTAATCCTTCTGATTTTGAAGATAATGCCCCATTTATATCACATAAAACTATATCTTTTACATTTAAATTTAATAACATTTTTGCAATCGCCATACCAGCAGAACCAGCACCGTTGATTACTATTTCTAAATCTTCTATTTTTTTGCCAGCAAGTTTAGCAGCATTGATTATCCCTGCTGAAACTATTATTGCAGTACCATGTTGGTCATCGTGGAAAACTGGTATATCTAATTCTTCTTTTAATCTGTTTTCAATTTCGATACATCTTGGAGAATTTATATCTTCTAAGTTTATTCCCCCGAAAACTGGTGATATTAATTTTACTGTTCTAACTATTTCATCGATATCCATAGTATCTACACATATTGGGAATGCATCAACACCAGCGAAT
>CAJKKA010000140.1 GCA_905200315.1 uncultured Clostridium sp. | reverse complement strand
GAATTAGCAGGTATTCCAATTGGTATAAAGGATAATTTATGTACAAAAGGAATTCGTACAACTTGTTCTTCAAGAATGTTAGAAGATTTTATTGCTCCATATAATGCAACAATAGTTGAAAAAGTAAACAATGAAAATATGATAAATTTAGGTAAATTAAATATGGATGAATTTGCTATGGGAAGTTCAACAGAAACATCATATTTTAAGAAAACAAAAAATCCATGGAATTTAAATAAGGTTCCAGGAGGATCTTCAGGTGGTAGTGCAGCAGCTGTTGCAGCAAATTTAGTACCATGGGCACTTGGAAGTGACACAGGTGGTTCAATTCGTCAACCAGCAAGCTTATGCGGTGTTGTAGGTTTAAAACCAACATATGGATTAGTTTCAAGATTTGGACTTGTTGCTTTTGCATCATCATTAGACCAAATAGGTCCAATTACAAAAGATGTAACAGATAGTGCAATACTTTTAAATTTAATAGCTGGACACGATGAAAGAGATACAACATCAGTAAATAAAGAAAAAGAAGATTATACAGAAGCTTTAAAAAATGATGTAAAAGGAATGAAAATAGCAGTTCCAAAGGAATTCTTCGGAGAAGGAATAAATGAAGAAGTAAAAGCATCATTAGAAAAGGCTATAGAAAAATATAAAGAAATGGGAGCAACTGTTGAAGAAGTTTCATTAGACGTTGCAGAATATGCACTAGCAGCATATTACATAATTGCTTGTGCAGAGGCTAGTTCAAACTTAGGAAGATTTGATGGAATACGTTATGGATATAGAACTAAAAATTACACAAATTTAAAAGAATTATTCAAAAACTCTAGAAGTGAAGGTTTCGGAGCAGAAGTAAAAAGAAGAATTATATTAGGAACATATGTGCTTTCATCTGGATATTATGATGCATACTACAAAAAAGCACAACAAGTTAGAACTTTAGTATCTAAAAAATTTGAAGAAGTATTTGAAAAATATGATGTTATACTAACACCAACATCACCTATAACAGCCTTCAATATAGGAGAAAAATCAGACAACCCACTAGAAATGTACTTAGCAGATATATGTACAGTATCTATAAATATTGCCGGAGTACCAGCAATATCAATACCATGTGGAGTAAATAGTGAAGGAATGCCAATAGGAATGCAATTAATAGGAAACAAATTCCAAGAAAAGAAAATACTAAATGCAGCCTATGCATACGAACAAGAAACAAAATTCAGAGAAAACCACAAACCACAATTCACTAAATAGCAGATATTCTATTGTAATTGCAACATAAAATAATTTTATTTTCAAATTCCGTTCTCCAAACGTTTTAAGACAGATAAAATATTCAAACTTTTGAGCCACGGTCTCTAATTATATGTAATAGTCGGGTCGAACTCGTTTTCAAATATAAATTATTTTATGTTGTAAAATTAATAAAAAAGAAATTATATAGTAATTTCTGTAAAAAACTCAACTAAAATTATAGGAGGAAAATAAATGTCAAGAGAATCATATGAAACAGTTATAGGTCTTGAAGTTCATGCAGAATTATCAACAAAAACAAAAATATTCTGTAGTTGTCCAACAGAATTTGGTGGAGCACCAAACACACATACATGTCCAATATGTATGGCAATGCCAGGAACTTTACCAGTATTAAATGAAAAAGTAGTTGAATATGCTGTAAAAGCAGGATTAGCAACGAATTGTGAAATTTCAAGAAATAGTAAAAACGATAGAAAAAACTATTTTTACCCAGATTTACCAAAATCTTATCAAATATCTCAATTTGATAAACCATTATGCGAACATGGATACATAGAAATTGAAGATGAAGAAGGAAATAAAAAGAAAATAAGATTACTTAGAATTCACATTGAAGAAGATGCAGGAAAATTAAATCATGACGATTTTTCAGGAGAAAGTTTAGTAGACTTAAACAGAGCTGGAGTACCTTTAATAGAAATGGTATCAGAACCAGACTTAAGGTCAGCTTATGAAGTAGAACAATATTTAAGAAAATTAAAATCAATATTAGAATATATAGAAGTATCAGACTGTAAAATGCAAGAAGGATCATTAAGAGCAGATGTTAACGTTTCAGTTAGAAAAAAAGGAGCAACAGAATTTGGAACACGTACTGAAATGAAAAATATGAACTCTTTTAGAAGTATAACAAGAGCCATTGAATATGAAGTAGATAGACAAATAGATTTAATAGAAGATGGAGGAAAAGTAGAACAAGAAACATTAAGATGGGACGATGTATCTGGAAAAACATTTTCTATGAGAGATAAAGAAGATGCACAAGATTACAGATATTTCCCAGACCCAGACTTAGTTGCAATTAAACTTTCAGATGAATATATAGAAAACATAAAAAATAATTTACCAGAATTACCAGAAAGCAGAAAACAAAGATATTTAGAACAATATAATTTAAGTGAAAAAGATGCAAACATAATAACAGGTTCAAAATATTTATCTAACTTATTTGAAGGAGCAATAAAAGTTTGCAACAATCCAAAAGCCGTAAATAACTGGATTATTTCAGATATATCAAGAATATTAAATGAAACAGAAATGGAACCAATAGAAATTCCTTTTGATGCAGAACAATTAGGAAAATTAATTACTTTAATAGATAAAGGAACAATAAGTTCTAGCATTGCTAAAAAAGTTTTAGAAGAATTATTTGAAAATCCAAAAGACCCAGAAGAAATTGTAAAAGAAAAAGGATGGATTCAAATATCTGATGAAGGAGCTATAAAAGAAGTAGTTCTAAAGGTATTAGAAAACAATCCTCAATCTGTTGCAGATTACAAAGCAGGAAAAGAAAAAGCATTAGGATTTTTAGTAGGTCAAGCAATGAAAGAAACAAAAGGAAAAGCAAATCCTCAAATGTTAAATAAAATGTTTAAAGAAAATATGTAACACAAAAATAGAATGGCATTGCCATTCTATTTTTGTGTGTTATAGGAAATTTTTGTGCTTCTTGTGTAGGAACGCCTCTGTCTGCCCGCATAGGGAGGTTAACGTGTGATTTTAAAACACCCTACGAACTTATCGTACCAATTACTTGGCCACGAAACGTTTTCACCAGTCAAAAATTGATGACAGCCTCTTTTTTCTGACCAACCAATGTTTGGATCATATCGGAGAAATTTATAATCTCCTATTGAATGATCAGCAAACTCCTGAACGAACATAACAAGAAGATGTTCATTTTCTTTAAGTTTTAATTGAGAAGCATAATCAAAAACTTCTTTTTTCCCGACGAGATCCAAAGATTCATATTTTAAGTCTAAAAACTCTAAATCGGAAAAGAATAAATCTTTGACTTCTTCAACAGAAGAAAAGTCCTGAGCTAAATGTTTCTTACCAGAAAGCCTTCCTGGCCGATATAAAGTTCTGTTAGCCGTTACCGTTGAACCAATTGCTAAAGCATAGCTATTGGTATTTTCACATGTGCAAGATGATTTAAAATCATCAAAATTAATTGGCTTGTGAACTGCATCCTTGATTTTTTCAATTACATTTTTAGTTTTCATATTCATGATAAACCTCACTTTCGTGCTAAAACAACAGTTAACATAACAATATTGTAACATATAATTATAGAAAATGCAAAAATAAAAATTATAGAAAAAGTATTTGATAGATATAAAATAGGAGTAGGTAATTTTTACTCAAAAAAAGCGACAAGTAGTCGCTCTAGATTTCTCTTTGTAAATTTCCATTTGTATAAATTTTTCCTTCTAACTTTTTGCGAGATTTCACAGTATTTATAATATTATTTATTTCTTCAATAGATTCATCTAAAATATCTATTCGTAAAGAAGAAACATTAAATTCATCTGTAGTAATAGAAGTAATTTTACTATTATAAATTGTAGTTATAGTGTCTATATTATCTGGTATAAATCTAAAATTAATGTTCATTCTGTCATTTAAATAATATTTATTATTTAAATTGCATGTATGTTTGCAATTTGAATAACATTTATTAGAAGTTCCAAATAGACAATAGTTTATGTTCATTAAAGGTAAATTTCCATATACAATTAATTCAGAATTTAAGGTTGAATTGCATAAAGAAATCAAACCTTCTTTATCTAATTCAGGTGATAGTGTAACTGTTGTAATTCCTCTTTTTTGCAATTCGTAAGCAGAATGAAAGTTATAAATATTTAAAGTATAATTGCTAACAAATTCAAAATTTTTATTATATTTTTCTGTTAATTTTTTTATTATAGATAATCCAGAAATATTAGAAACAACAAAGCCGTGTATATTAAAATTAGTAATAATATTTTCTAAATTATTTTCAAATAGCTTATTGTAATTATTTCTCATTACAGTAGGC
>CAJKKA010000139.1 GCA_905200315.1 uncultured Clostridium sp. | reverse complement strand
TGAGAATGCAAAGAATGAGTTAGAAAACAAAATAAAAACAGTTGAAAGTTATAAGGGAACTTTGGAAAAATCAGCAGAAAACATATATAACTGTTATAAAGCAAATTGTGAAGCTTTAGAAATACACGAAAAATTATATGCATATGCAATGCTTAAATATCATCAAAACATGGCAGATACAGAAAGAATAAAACTGTATAAAGAAATTGAAAGTTTAACAGCAGATTTTAGTACAAGAATAGCTTTTATAGAGCCAGAAATAACAAAAATAGATGAAAAAATTATAAAAAAATATTTAAAAGAAAATACTAAATTACAAGAATTTGAGAAAACTTTAAAAGATATATTAAAAGAGAAAAAACACATTTTATCTGAAGAACTAGAAACAGCACTTTCAAAGTACTCAGAAGTATTTAGTGCATCCAAAAATACCTATGATACATTTACAAATACGGAGTTTGATTATCCTAATATAATAGATGAAAATGGTAAAGAACTTAAAATGACCAAAGGGTTATATTCTAAATATATGAAAAGCTCAAATGAAAAAATTCGTAAGCAAGCATTTGAAGCTATATATTCTTTATATAAAAAACATATAAATACAATAACTGAATTATACTTAACACGAGTAAAGGCAAGAACAATTTCAAGTAAATTACGTAATTATAAAAGTTCACTAGAAGCAGCAACAAATGCTGATGATTCAAGTGTAAAAGTGTATGATGTTTTACTAAAAGAAATGAACAAGAATCTATATTTAAACCATGAATATATAAAGCTAAAAAACAAACTAATTGGAAAAGAAAAAATGCATATGTATGATGTATATGTAAATCCATTAAGTGTAGAAAATGAAAATGTAGAATATGAAGAAGCTAAAAAAATAGTATTAGAAGCGTTAAAACCTATGGGAGAAGAATATGTAAACACATTAAAAAATGCTTTTGAAAATAGATGGCTAGATGTAAGGGAAAAAGAAAATAAAAGAGGTGGAGCATATAGTATGGGGGTGTACGGAGTGCATCCATTTGTATTGCTAAATTACATTAATAGTTCAAGAGATGTATCTACAATAGCTCACGAGCTTGGTCATGCAATGCATTCTTACTATGCAAATCATAGCCAAAATATTATAAATGCAAATTATACTATAATGGTAGCAGAAGTTGCTTCAACAGTTAACGAAACAATACTTGCGGATTATTTAATAAATAAAGAAACAGATAAAAAGAAAAAAGCAGCTTTAATAAATGAGCAATTAGATGATATAAGAGCTACACTTGTAAGACAAACTATGTTTGCAGAGTTCGAAAAAATTGTTCACGAAAGAATTGAAAAAGGAGAAAGCTTATCTTCAAATGAGTTAAACAATATTTATTTTGACTTAGTTAAAAAATATTTTGGAGAAGATTGCGTATTTGATGAAGATATAAAATATGAATGGGCACGAATACCACATTTTTATTCTTGCTTTTATGTATATAAATATGCAACAGGAATAACTGCTGCAATTGCAATTGCTAGTAAAATTTTAAAAGGTGAACCAGGTTATGTAGAAAAATACAAAAAAATGTTAAGTCTAGGTGGCTCAAAAGGTTCTTTAGAATTATTAAAAATGGTAGATGTGGATTTGGAAAAAGAAGAAACTTATGAAATTGCTTTTAATTATTTTAAAGAAAAATTAGAAGAATTAAAAAAATTAGTATAATAAAAAACTAGAGGTGAACAAAAAATGTTTGTAAAAAACAGCGTTAGAGTAGGACTAAAAGATATAGGTATTTCTAATAAAGTTACAAATAGAGCAATATTAGGAATGTTAGAAGATGTAGCAGGATTTCATTCAGATATAGCAGGATATGGTGTTGGAAACATAGAGCAAACACATTTATCTTGGATACTTTTAGGATGGAAAGTAGAAATTATTCAAAGACCAAAATATGGAGAAAAGTTAGAAATAGTTACATGGTCTAGAGGCGTAAAAAGAATTTATGCATATAGAGATTTTGAGATTTATAATGATAAAAAAGAGTTAATAGCAAAAGCAACTTCAAAATGGGTATTAATAGATATTGATAAAGGCAGAATGATAACAATAACAGATGAAATTGCAGACAAGTATGAAAAAGAAGAGAAAAAATGTTTCGAAGAAGAACCTGCATATAAAATAGAAGAGCCAGAAAATTATGAACATAGTGGAGAATATAGTATAAAAAGAAGTGTAATAGATGTAAATAAACATGTTCATAATATAAATTATATAAACATTGCGTATGAAGCATTGCCAGAAGAAATATATAATTCAGAGGAGTTTAATAATTTTGAAATTGTATATAAAAAAGAAATTAAATATGGTGAAAATGTTAAATGTTTGTATGGCAAAAAGGATGGTAAAAATATTATTGTTATAAAAGATGAAAATGAAGAAAAAATACATGCGTGTGTAAAATTGTTTTAATTATATTTTTTTTGAATTGTTATGTGCAATGCCAAATATATTGTTTTTTATACCTTGGTGTCGCAATCTTCGGGTTTTAAATATGGAAGATTGCTACAATCGCACTTGCAGAAAATCTGCTCGTTTGGTCGCTTACGCGGTATTTCAAAACAAATATATTTGACATTATATAAAATTTAATAATAAATTATTCTAAAAAATTAATGTCAAACACTGTAGGGGTCGGCGTCCTTAGGGCGACCCGCAAATATATAATAATTTGAAAATAATTAAAAATCAATATTTCTCGGCTCAATACGTTCGTTATAGCTTCTAATAGAAATTCAAACGAGCCTCTCGCAAAACGCGCCCTCATTTAAATTTAATAAGAAGCTATACACTCACTCCAATCACATTCGAAATATTGATTTTTAATTATTGTTCAGATTTTATAAAAAGATTAAATAATAAAAAATTAATGTCAAACACTGTAGGGGCGGACGCCTCTGTCCGCCCGAAAATAATATGTAAATTTATAATAGGAGTAAAATTAATTTTGGAAGATGATATAAAAATTGCTATTCAAAATGAAGAGAGCATTTCAAATAAAGAATACAAAGATGAAATTGCAGAACTTAATGAAGATAATATTGAATTTAGTAGATGCATTTTTAATAATTGTAAAATATCTGGAAAACTGGAAGCGGTAACTTTTTTTAATTGCGAGTTTATTAATTGTGATTTATCAAATACAAATTTTGAAGTATGTAATTTTAAAAAAGCTAAGTTTAATAATTGCAAATTAACAGGTTGTAATTTTTCGGATGCTTTAATAAATAATGTGAAATTTGAAGAATGTAATGTGAACTATGCAAACTTTAATATGTCAAACATACGAGATACAGAGTTCAAAAGTTGTGGGTTAAACAGTAGTAGTTTTAATGAAGTAAAATTAAAAGAAGTAACATATAAAGAAACAAGTTTAATAAGAGCACAATTTGTGGAAACACCACTAAAAAATATAGACTTATCAACAAGTAATATAGAAGGTATTTTAATAAAAATACAAGACTTAAAAGGACTAATAGTAAACGATATACAAGCAATACAATTATCAAAACTATTAGGAATTAATATAAAGTAAATTTATATTAAACACAAACTTGCGAGTTGTTTGAATGAATTAAAATGTAGGGGTCGGCGTCCTCGACGACCCGCAACAAAAAATAAATAGAATTTAGAACCCAATTATATTATTATAACATTCAATAGCATAATTATCAGTCATACCAGAAATATAATAAATTATAGCTTTTAAATAATCTTTTTCATTATTTACATCAAACAAAACTTTATTTTGTAAATTTGTATTTTCTCTATCTGTTAAATTCCAGTAACAGTTTATCCATTTTATAAAAGGTGTTACAACTGAATTATAATTTTTTTTCATTTTATTTAGATTTTCTAATGTGTTTTCCTTATCATAAGCAGATTTTAATATTTCAAATATTTGAGTTAATACTAATTCAAAATATTTTTCAGAGGCTAAAACTTTATCTGAATAATAGATATTTTTATAATTAAATGCTTTAATATTATCTAATAATTGTAAACTTTCATCTGAAAATATTAAACCATCCTCCGGATTTGAATTTGTACATAAATCGAAAATTAATTTATTAATAATAACGGAATTATTTATAATTGCTTTCTTTTCAAATTTTAATATTTCATGTAATTCTTCTAAACTATTGTCTAAAAGACCAAGTAAAATTGCATCTTCAATATCTCTGCTTATATATGAAATTTTGTCTGATATTTTTACCACACAACCTTCCCAAGTAAATGGAGAATATTGGTTAGGTGTTATGTAATTTTGTAAGTCTATAAATTCTTCACGAGGTTTTAAAAATTTTTCATTAACTTCTCCACAGTGAGAAATAATACCATCTCTAACGCCATAATTTAAATCTAAATTTTTCTTAAAACCATTGTTATCTTCTAAAAGTTCAATTTTAT
>CAJKKA010000138.1 GCA_905200315.1 uncultured Clostridium sp. | reverse complement strand
CAATAGATAGCTGTAAACCAACTAAATGTAAACCAAAAATAAAAGAATATACTTGTCCATGTGAAGACTGTGAAATAACATGTGAAGATAAATGTGCTGATTTAGCACAAAGAGCAGAAGAATTATTCAATAAAGCTATGAAATACGAAGAAAAAGCTAAATGTGCACTTAAAGAAGCTAAAGAATTAGAACAAAATGCAAAATGTTTATCACAAAAATCATGTAATTTAATGCAAAATGCAAAAGAAGCAGATAAAGGTTCTAAAAATGCAACTTGTTCAGCTCAAGAATTAATGAATAAAGCAGAAGAATTATGTTGCAAAGCTAAATGTTTATATAAAGAAGCTAAAGAATTAGAACAAGAAGCCGCAGAAAATTGCCAAAATGCAAAATGTGCTTATGAAAAAGCTGAAAATTATAATGCACAAGCAAAATATTTATATAACCAAACACTAAAATATGAGCAAAAAACTTTAGAGTGTTATAAAGATGCTGAAGAAAAAATAAAAGAAATGGGATCTAAATCTAAAAAATGTGAAGATCTTATAAATAAATGTAACTCTAAATTAAACAACTGTATGACTAGTTGTGTTCAACCAGAACAAACTAAAAAATCATGTGGATGCAATATATATGATAAAAAACAAGTAAACAACTGTGGATGTACTTCTAAAGCAGAAACTTACGGATGCCAAAGTTGTGAAGAAGAAATTATTCAAGTGGCTCCAGAACAACAACAAAACACAATACAAAGTAATAATTGTGGTTGTATGTGTGAAACAGAATATGAATATAGCTATGTAAATCCAATGTATGATATGACTCCTATGCAATATATGGGTAATATGTCAAATCAATATATGACTATGGAAACTCCTTATATAATGCCATTTGATGATGGAGATAGTATGAATGATATGTGGAATAACTACTATATGTATATCCAAAAAATGATACAATCAATGAATGACTAATTAAAGAAAAAAATTTTAAGATTTGATAAATAAAATTAGATAGCCTTTTAGAAATATATGTTTTTAAAGGATATTTGAAATAAATATTTATATCATAAGAAAAAAGGGGGATAATATCCCCCTTAAATTATTTAAAAATTTACTTAAAAGTTTTATCAACCTTCTATTTTTATATTATTTTTAGGCAATTCAACAGTGAAGGAAGAACCCTCACCTAACAAACTTTTTACTCGTATTGTACCATCGCATAAGTCTACGATACGTTTTACAAGAGGAAGGCCCAAACCATTTCCATTGCTTGAATGTGATTTGTCTTCTTGATAGAATTTATCGAAAATATGATTTAAACTTTCAGCTTTCATGCCAATACCGTTATCAGTGATTTTTACAGTAGCGGTATCTTCTGTATCCATAAGTTGTATGGAAATTTTGCCGCCATCGTTTGTAAATTTTATAGCATTTGAAAGAAGGTTAATCCAAACTTGTTGAAGTAATTCTTCATTACTATAAATTTGTACTTCGTCTAAATCAATATCTATATCCAAGTTTTTCTGTGCTAAATCTCTTTGCAAGATTAAGACAGAATGTCTAAGCTGTTCATCTAAATAAAATGATGTTTTATCTGTTATAATACCTTGTGTTTCAAGCTTTGTAAGTTTTAGAATATTACTAGTTAAATTAGATATTCTAGATGTTTCACTTATTATGATATCTAAATATTCATCTTTTTCCTCTTTTGAAAGAGTATCGTCTTTTAATAAATTAGAAAAACCTTGTATAGTTGCAATAGGTGTTTTTATTTCATGTGATACATTGCTTATAAAATCATTTCTAAGTGTTTCTATACTATTTAGTTCCCTTACCATAACGTTAAATTTAGCTGTCAGTGAGCCTAGTTCAAAGTCATTTGGTATAGGAAGCTGTATTTTAAAGTTACCTTTTGAAACTTCTCCCGTAGCATAATTTAAACTTCTAATAGGCATTAAAAACTTCTTACTAAACATAGTTATAATAATTGATATGAAAAGTAATGTAGAAGAAATAGCCGTCAAGCTGTTTATCATAATGTAAAAAAATAAATTATTCTTTGGTTTATTTGAAATTACTACGTATTTGTTTTCGACTTTTACAATAGTAGTAACCTCATGAAATAATGAGTTTTCACAGTAAATAATATTGCTATTTTGAGTTTTATCTGAAGTTTTGTAATTAGATATATCATCTAGTACAGTTAACTCGTACTCGTTAGTGAAATCAATAGAGATGATTTTCTCTAGAGGAAAATCAGTTTCATTATGTAATAATAAAATATTTTGAGCTATTTTAGTTTGATTTTGCTTCATTGTATTTTCTATACTATTGCCATAAAACAAATAAGACAATACAAGTGAAAAACAGCCAGAAAATGTTGCAATTAAAATGATAAATAGTATAAATCTGGTCTGTAAATTCCTTATCATGATTTAATCACCGCTTTATATCCAAGACCTCTTACTGTTACAATTTCAAAATCATTAGAATCTCTATATCGTTCTCTAATTCTTTTTATATGTACATCGACAGTTCTTTCATCTGCCATGCTTTCCATTCCCCAAATTTCATCTAATAATTGTCTACGTGTAAATATAGTATCAGGTGATGATACTAATTTAAATAAAAGGTAAAATTCTTTTTTTGGTAGAGTATTACATTCACCATTAGAAGTTACAGATAGTGAATTATAATCTAAAATTGTATTTCCTATAGTTATTTTATGATCATTTACTATTTTTGAACGTCTAAGAATTGCTCCTATCCTTAGAATTAATTCTTCAAAATCGATAGGTTTTACCATATAATCATCTGCACCTATTGAAAATCCTTTTTTCTTATCTTCAAGTTGTTCTTTTGCAGTTACTATTATTATAGGAGTTTCACAGTGACCATCTCTTAATGTCTCTGTAAATTCATAGCCATCCATATTAGGCATCATTATATCGCATATTATTAAATCTATATGTGTAGTATCTAAAACATCAAGACCGACTTCGCCATCTTCGGCTTCAAAGGTAGAATATCCATTTTGTTTTAGAGTAGCACAAATAAGTTTTCTCATATTTTTATTGTCTTCTATTACTAATATATTAAACATTTAAAGCACCTCAAATTTTTTTATCTTAAGTATAAATTAATATCAAGTAAATTATACTATAAAATTATAAATAAAAAATATGAACTTAATGTAAAATTTAGAGTAAATATTAGGAATTCACATTTTATTAATATATGTACTTTATAATAACTATAAAATATATTAAAATAATATTATTATGTCTAAAATTGTTGAGGTATAGAATTTAGGAGGCATTATGTTACAACTAAAAAATATTTATAAAAGTTACATAACAGGTGGAAGCAGGCAAATTGCTTTAGATGGAATAAACTTAAAGTTTAGAGAAAGCGAGTTTGTAACAGTATTAGGTCCCAGTGGCTCAGGAAAAACAACGTTTTTAAATATAATAGGGGGATTAGAGCGTTGTGATAAAGGAGATTTAATTATAAATGGAAAATCTACAAAAGAATTTACTGATTCTAATTGGGATTTTTATAGAAATAATAATATCGGTTTTATTTTCAAAAATTACAATTTAATACCTCATTTAAGTATATTAGAAAATGTTACAATTGCTGTATCATTCAATGGATTGTCTAAAAAAGAAAAACAAGAAAAAGCAATAGAAGCGTTAAATAGAGTAGGTATAAAAGACTATATGAGAAAGACATCTCAATATTTGACTAAAGATGAAATGCAAAGAGTAGCAATTGCCAGAGCTCTTGTAAACAATCCAAAGATTATACTTGCAGATGAGCCTACAGGAAATTTAGATAGTAAATCTACTATAGAAATAATGGATTTGATAAAAGAAATATTTAAAGATAAACTAGTGATTTTAATAACCCAAAATTCAGGTATTGCAAAAAGATATGCTACTAGAATGATTACTTTTAGAGATGGAGAAGTAATAGAGGATACAAATCCATTAAAAGAAGATTTACACCAAAAGGAAATAAGTCTAAAAAGAACACATATGAAAATTTATATGGCTATTAAATTAGCTATAAGGGATATATCTAATAAAAAACTCCGAATGTTTTTTTATGTATTAATATCTAGTATTGGAATTATGGGAATAGCACTTATAATAGCTTTACTTCAAGGTTTTAATAAGCAAATAAGTGGTTATGAAAATGATACTTTGGCAAACTATCCCATAGTTATAAATAAAGTATATACTAATTACAGCATTCACAATACATCACAAAATTCAAAACAAACTCAAAATGATCTGAAAAACTCAAAATTAAATACTAAAAATGATATTATTTATTCATATAATTCAAGTCAAAATAGTACGGAACATATAAACCAAGTAAATAAAGATTATATAGATTATATAAAGCAAATGGATAAAGATTTGGTATCAGAGATATCTTATGAAAGTCAAATTAATATGAATATACTTAGAG
>CAJKKA010000137.1 GCA_905200315.1 uncultured Clostridium sp. | reverse complement strand
ATACAAAGCCACATGCAGTAACTTCACATAACTATGAGTTCATCAGAAGCAAAGTATTTGCAAGAAACTATTTAAAAATAGATAAATTACTTTCTAATTGTGCAAAACACGATGCAGAAATGAACGAAGATCTATATAAAGATATTATGAAAAGACTAGATATTATTATCACAGAAGCAGAAAGACAGGCTCATGCAGAGGGATATAAATTTGCAAAGAAAACTAGATATAAATTTGAAAGCACAGAGGAATTTGACAAATATATTGAAGATAGAGTTTTAAGAGGGGAGGATTATCGTGAGTATAACAGAGAACAACTGGAAGAACTTGATGAAAGATACTATTAAAGATTATTTATTTATAGGTGAAGATGCTGTTCCAGTTACAAACTTTGATGATTATTACATAACTAGTTTTGGAAGAGTATTTAGCAGCAAGAAAAGATTTGAACATCAAACACTAGATAAAATTGATTATGGAAGTGTTGTTTGGAAAGAGTTGAAAGTTTTTTATACTCATAGATATAAAACTGTAACGTTGGTTCAAAATGGTAAGAGAAAAAATATTCCAGTTCATAAATTGGTTTACGAAGGATTCTTTGGAGCATATAATACAAGATTTTTTAAAATAGTATTCAAAGATAATAATCCTGAAAATTGTAGAAGGTCCAATCTAAGATTAGAGTTTAGAAATAAATCTCAAAAGACTTTAAAAGAGTATGAAAGACAACAACGATTATATGAATTACTAGGGTAAATTTCCACTACCCTAGTGGATTAAAAACAATATAAAAAATGCTAAAGCCTCTACTCTAAATAAAAAATAGCTTTTAAGAGAGACAGGGACTATTCTAAAAATAGAAAGAGGTTTTAGCTATTGATTTTATAATGATGATAGTGGGTAAGAGTGACAAGGACAATCGATATGACAGGGACTATTTTTATCGACTATTTAGGTTTTAAAGTTGAATGATATTAATTAGAGAAGGGGTAAGAAAAATGAAAAATAATAACATTAAAAAATTATTTGAACAATGGGAAATTAAAAAATTTCTAGAACCATTTGAAGGAGAAAAAGTTAATGTATATGTATTAACTATTTGTGGGGTAGATTTTAGTATGTCAAATGCAACTGTAAAATATACAGATGATATTATTGAATTTAAAACTAAAAATTGTACAACAAATATAGTTCTTCAAGCTATTAAAAGTCTAGAAATAGATGAAACAACAGAAGTTGCCAGAGTTAAGGCTAAAACTGAAAACGGAACTTTTGTAAAATTCACTTATAAAAATATATAGGAATATGTTCCGATTGTAATTGGAAATGAAAGGTGTTAATCTTATATTGTATAAGACTTAAAGTTTTAGCTATATTACTAATATAAGTACTCCTTTCTTAAAGAATAACTACCTTTCCATCTGTGAGGTAGTTATTTTTTATTGTTAATTAGGAATATGTTCCGATTGAAGTTTTGAAAAAACAGTAGTATCATTAATAATATAGTTATCTAAGATTATATTTTTTTATTCCTAAAATATTTCTAGTATATTGTTTATCATTAGAATTTATGGTATGAAACAATACTCCCTAACCGCTCTTAACCCTCATCAAGAGCGGTTGTTTTTTTGTAAAAGTTAGGAATATGTTCCGATTTTCAAATAAGTATTGGAATGTTATAAGTCAATAACCCCTCCTAAATCACCTACGGAGATTATAGAAGGGGACTTCTTTCTCGAAAAGGTTAAATTGTTAAAAGTATTTCTGTATCTTATATATGACCTATGATTATTTAGAAGAAAATCCATCTTGCGGAAGGTGGATTTTTTTTCTTTTCTAGTGTTTTTGTGGAATATTAACCAAATATTTTACATTTACGAGAAAAAGAAGTTATTTTAGAATAAATTTTATGATAATCAACAATATTTCAAAGGTAAGAAACGAGAAAAATCATAGTCTTAGAAAGTTAGCATACAAAACTAAACTAAGCAAAAGTACTCTTTTTAGGCTGGAGAACAACGACACAGTACTTGATCTAGTAAAGCTAGAAAAAATTGCTATAGCTTTAGATTGTAGAATAACTGACTTGTTTGATTCTGAATACAAATAGCGTCCCGTAATGTGGGACGAATAAGCAAATTGGCAATAAATGGAAGTATAATATAAATAAGGTATAGAATTTTATGAAAATTAGTATTATAATATATCTACACAGAACGTAAGTTCGATATATCTATTTTCAAAAGGGGGAAAGAATATGGATAATGAAAGGGAAAAAGTAATACAAAGAATAAGCAAGGCTTTAAATGAAATATCAAGTATTTATGTTTTGTACAAATTAGAAAATTATATCAAGTGTGTAAAAAATAAGTGCTCTAAAAAAGAACACTTATAAAAAATAATTATTTTTTTTGATTGTTTAATCCATTAATTAGTGTGATAATAGCATCTACATACTTTTCATCTAAGAGAGATAGTCCTGATACTATCTCTTTTATTTTGGATCCATCATTAATGGTGGCGTTAGCTAAAATTTCATTTAATGCTATTTCCTCTTTCGGTAAAGTATACATATTACCTTCTCCAGTCAAAAGCCATTGCTCATTCACATTATAAACACTACATATGGATTTTATAAGATATGGTTTCATTTCCACTCTTTCGGCTTCGGTATTTCCAATTATATCTCTAGAATATCCCATTCTTGCACCAAATTCAGTTTGGCTTAATTCCATATCATTTCTGACTTTTTTAATTCTTTTACCGATCATCAAAACACCTCCTTATATAAATATATATAACATAACCGATTGTGTTGGTCAACACAGAATATGGCATTTTTAAAATAAAAAATGTTTTATTTACTCAAAATGTGTTGTAAAACACAAAAAAATAGTTTATAATGTAACTAACAACACAAAAGGAGGGGGATAATATGAATTTAACAGAAAATAAAAAAGAGAAAAAAATCTTAGATGCAATAAATGATATGAGAAAACTTGATGACACACAATTAGATATAGTAATTGACTGTATAAAATCTTCTCTAAAAGTCCAATACCTATTAGGGTTAAACAAAAATAATTCTAACCCTTTAAAATCTGAATAGTAGGTTGAAAAAAATGAATATGGAAAGAGCTTTTAAAGGAATTTGGATTCCTGCTGAAATTTGGTTATCTAAAGAATTGAAAATAATGGAAAAATTATTTTTAGTAGAAATAGATAGTTTAGATAATGAAGATGGATGTTTTGCAAGTAATGAATACTTTTCAAATTTCTTTGATTTATCTAAAAATAGATGTTCAGAGATTATAAAATCTTTAGAAAAAAAAGGTTTTATAGAAATAGAATACATCTATAAAAAAAATAAAAAATCAATAGAAAAAAGAATAATAAAGATTATTCGAAATATCGACCAACCTATTCGAAATATCGAAGGGGGTATTCGAAATATCGACCAGGGGTATTCGGAAAATCGAAGGGGGTATTCGGAAAACTGTGAAGATAATAATACAAATAATAATATAAGTATTAATAATACAAATAATAAAAAAGAAAAAAAGAAAAAAAGAACTGATTTAGATGTTCTTATAAATGAGTATACTTCTAACTCTTTCTTACAGGAAACAATAATAGATTTTATGAAAATGCGAAAGAGCATTAAAAAGCCTGTTACAGAAAGAGCCTTAAAAGGAATACTAAATAAACTAGATAAGTTAGCAACAACAGATGATATCAAAATTAAAATACTGGAAAACTCAATTGAAAACTGTTGGCAAGGAGTTTTTCCGTTAAAAGACAACTTCGGCAATTACAACTCAAATAAATATCAAGATAACAACAATTCAAACTCAGTAGAGGACTTACAAAAACACCAAGGTTATATAGATCCCGAAAAAATGAAACCAGTAAGTCAAGATGACTTAGATGAAATAGACGAATTACAAAGAGAATTAGATGAAATGGGAGGCGGCAAAATAGAAGAATGGCTATAGAATATCAATGCAAGAAGTGTAGAGATTTAGGATACATTTTTCAGGAAGATGAAAAAGGCTATACTGTAGCTACTCCTTGTGAGTGCATTGAAAAAAGACAAATAAAAGAGAAGCTAGAAGGATGTGGCCTAACAGATTCTTTTAAAAAGAAAACTTTTTCTACTTTTAAAACAGATACAGAGCATCAGAAACAGGTAAAATTACGAGCTATGAGCTACTGTAAGAAGTTTAAAGAAGAAAAAGGTAGTTTCTTATTAAC
This sequence comes from uncultured Clostridium sp., assembly GCA_905200315.1. The sequence continues at coordinate 231 of CAJKKA010000137.1, read as the reverse complement.
TGGAAATCCTGGAACAGGGAAAACACATTTAGGAATTGCAATAATTATGCAACTTGTAAATCAAAATGTAGGATGTAGATATGCTGAATATATCAGTTTAATTATGCGTTTAAAACAATGTTGTATGGATCCAATTAATTACAATAAAGAGATAAACGAATATAAAAATTGCACTGTACTATTTTTAGATGATTTACTCAAAAGTCAGACAAATGAAGCTAATAGAAAGTA
>CAJKKA010000136.1 GCA_905200315.1 uncultured Clostridium sp. | reverse complement strand
AACTAATGCATTCGGCATGGGAATTGACAAGCCTGATATTAGATGGGTTATACATTATAATATGCCACAAAGTATCGAAAATTACTACCAAGAGATAGGTAGAGCAGGTAGAGATGGCGAAAAAAGTGAATGTATTTTACTTTTTACACCAGGTGATATTCACACTCAAAAATATCTTATTGAGATGGGCACAGAAAGTATGGCGAGAAAAACAATACAATACAATAAACTTCAACAAATGACTGATTTAGTATACAGCAACTCATGTTATAGAAAAAGTATATTACAGTATTTTGGCGAAATAGGCTTAGATGATTGTAAAAATTGTAGTAACTGTTTAAATGAAGGTGAAGTTATCGATAAAACGTTAGATGCACAAAAGGTAATTTCATGTGTATATAGAATGAAAAAGAGCTACGGACTTACAATGATAGTAGATGTGCTTAGGGGTTCTAAAAATAAAAAGGTTTTAGAATTAGGATTTAATAAATTAAGCACTTATGGAATAATGAAAGATTATACTAATGAAGGGCTAAAGAATTTTATAAATACATTGGTATCTCATGGATTTTTGGAAATAAAAGAAAATCTAGGCTCAAGAGGAAGTTTCCCAACTATAAGTCTTAACTCTCAATCGTTAAAAGTTTTAAAAGGTGAGATAAAAGTTCAATTTAAAGAGGTTAAAATAGCTAAAGAAGTCAGAAATAAAAATGAGCTATTTGGAATTTTATCTGATTTAAGAAAAACAATAGCAGTAAAAGAAAAAATAGCACCATATATGGTATTTGGAGATTCAACTTTGTTATCTATGGCAAATACATATCCTACACATGAGGATGAATTATTAAATATATCTGGTGTAGGTCAAATTAAATACGAAAAATATGGACAAGATTTTATAAGTGCTATTGAGCAATATATGGTTGATAATAAAATAGATAAAAGTAAACTAGAAGAAGATAAATCAAATGTTTTAAATGAAAAAGAAGATGCAAAGCAAGATTTCTTTGAAGTTACAACAGATCAAAATCTATATGAACAACTTAAAAAGGTAAGAGGAAAATATGCTAGAATTGAGAGTTTACCACATCATATGATAATGACAAAAAATACACTAAAAGAAATTAGTGGTAGGTATCCATTAGATGTAGAAAAATTAAATGATGTTGCGGGATTAGGACCTAAGAAAATAGATAAATATGGAGAGTCAATAATAGAAGTTGTAAATAAGTATGTAGAAGAAAATAACATAGATGTTGAATGGAAAGAAAAAAAGAAAAAGAAATTGATTTTGGATGGTGAAAGTAGAAAACCTAAAGAGATTGCACTGGATTTATTAAATCAAGGCATAGATGTAAAAACTGTTAGTAATAAATTAGAGGTTTCAGTATCTTCAATTTTAGGATATATATGTGAGTATATAAAAGATAAAAATGAACTTCACTTTAAATTTAATCCAACTATATATTATTGTGATGATGAAAAAGAGTTAATTCAGAAAAGCATAAACAAATTTGGTGAAGATAAATTAAAAGATATAAAAAAATCACTGCCAGATTATATAAAATATGAAAGTATTAGAGCAGTTATAATTGAAAAATATATAAGCTAGTCGATTATAGTTGGTAGAAAAAGGGTATTTATAAAAGAAACATACAAAATAATACAAAAATATAACAAAATGCTTTTTGCTATTTAAAAAAATGAATTTCGTAGTATAATTGTATATGAAAAAATAAAATAGATAGAGAAATCTTATGTATATGACATATGAAATTTAATGTGATTGGAGTGAGGTTATTATGAGGTTTAAAAAATTATTAGCTTTAATTATAATAAGTACATTTTTATTAACAGGATGTAAAAATGATAAAAAGTACAATGAATATATGGAAGAAGGCCAACAAGCAGTTAAACAAGAACAGTATGAAGATGCTTTAGATTATTTCGAATCAGCTCTTACAGAAAAAGATGGAGATACAGAGGCGACTTCTTTACATACTCAAGTAGAAAAAATACTACAAGTTGAAGCAAAAATAAAAAATAAACTATATGATGAAGCTATAGAGTTATGTAATGAAATAATTAAAAGCGATAGTGAAAGTTCAGTTTGTAGAGATGTAGCTCAAAGTTTAAAATCACAATGTGAAAAACTAAAAGAAGAACAAGAAAATCTAACTTTCAAAGAAGAAATAGATAAAAAAATAGACGAAGCTAAAAAACTTATGGATAAAGAAGAATATATGAATGCCAAAGTTAAATTGGGATATATAATTGAAGAAGTTACAGGAAAACCAAGCTATACAGAAGAATTAAAAGAGTGTAATAGTTTATTAAAAACTTGTAATGATAAAATTGATGAATTAGCAAATAAAGAAAAAGAAGAAAAAGAGAATAATAAAACAGAAAATAAAGACTCTAATACAAATCAAACTAATAATAAAAATAACAATAGTGACAAGAATAATAACAATAACAGCAACAATAATAGTAGTAACAATAGTGAAAAAATTGATTTTAACGATGAGCTTAAAAAACAAATCGCAGTTGCAGGAGAAGCATATGTAGAGTTTTACTTTGAATATGGAGAAGGAACGGCTCCAAGTGCATTTGCAGAACAAGCTTATGAAGATACAGAAAATGATACACCTTTAGGTGAATATAAAGAACAAGGTAAAACAATATTTATGAATGCTTTCAAAGAAGCTTATGAAGCTACAGGAAATGAATATTATTAAAATAAAATAGATATTAAATAAAGGCATATTACTTTTTAGGTAATATGCCTTCTCTTTTGCAAAAATAATTAAAAGATATATTTTTATTGACAATTTATACCAAACAACACTATATTTAAAGTATAAAATCATAGTAAAATACTATGAAATATAAGATTTGTGTAACGAATAATATAAAGTTTATAGAAAAGGGGATTGTTATGGAAAATAAATATGCTAAGGAAGCTCAACAAGAATCAACAGAAAAAGAAAGATTAGTAAACTATGAATATAAAACAAACTTTAAATTTGAAGTAGTCAAAGTTGATAAAAAAGAACATTCAAATGAATTGGAAACAATAATAGGGGAGTTTCCATTGGCTTTAGTTTTAAACGAAGAATATTCAAATACATTTTTATGTACGCCAGAAAATTTAGAACAACTAGTTGCGGGATTTTTAATGACTAAGGGAGTTATAAAATCAAAAGATGATATAAAATCTATAGAAGTGGATTTTGATAATAGAGTAGCACATGCTACTATTGAAAAAAATGAAGATTTAGATAAAGGAAAAAGATTTTATCTAAATGATTTAGATTATGTAGATTTAAAACCTATAGAAAAGACAGAAACAACAATAAAAGTAAGCGACATATATGAAGTTATGAAAGAGAACTTAACTTCTTCTGAATTATTTAAAAATACAGGTGGAGTTCATAGTGTAGCTATTTATGATAATGAAAAACTTATAACAATTAGGGAAGATGTCGCTAGACATAATGCAATGGATAAATCTATAGGGTATTGCCTTTTAAATAATATAGACTTAAAAGATAAAATAATATTTGTAAGTGGTAGAATTTCATGTGAAATGATACTAAAGGCTGCAAAAGCTGGAATTCCTATAGTAATTTCAAAATCAGCCCCTACAAATTTATCTAGAGAAATTGCACAAAAACTAAATATAACTTTAGCTGGATTTGTTAGAGGTGAAAGAATGAACATATATACAGAGCCACAAAGAATAATATTTGAGTAGAAAAATATAGTATTTAAAAATGAAATAAATATATTAAATAAAAAAATAAAGTTTTATAAAAACTTTATACCATATGCTCATTTTTGACATATAAAGTGCTAGAATAAAAAACATAAGTATAAATAATATAAGGATAATAGGAGATGATTTAAATTATGGGTAATTATAATGTATATCTTCCAAGCTATTCTGTAGGGGCAGGATGTTATAGTGAAATACCAAAAGTAGCTCGTAGACTTGGAAATAAAGCAATAGTAATCGGAGGAAGAACAGCTATAGATAAAGCTAAACAAGCTTTATTAGATGGAATATCAGGTTCTGATATAGAAATAATAGATTTCATAGTATACGGTGATGATTCTACTTACGAAAATGTAGATAAATTAGTAAATGATGAAAGGGTAAAAAATGCTGATATCATATTTGGCGTTGGTGGTGGACGTGCAGTCGACACTACTAAGGTTGTTGCAGATAAATTAGACAAACCATTATTTACTTTCCCAACTTTAGGGTCTAACTGTGCAGCAGTAACTGCAATATGTGTAATGTATAACGAAGATCACACATTTAAAGAATATTACTACTTAGAAGGTCCAGCAGATCATACTTTTATAGATACACAAATAATAGCTGAATCACCAGAAGATTTATTCTGGGCAGGTATTGGTGATGCTTTATCAAAAGAATGTGAAGCAGTTTATTCTTCAGAAGGAGTTAATTTAGCACATACACCACTTATGGGTGTTGGAATAAGTAAAATTTG
>CAJKKA010000135.1 GCA_905200315.1 uncultured Clostridium sp. | reverse complement strand
TGCATCCCAGACATCATCTATATTTACATGTAATATCTGCACAAAATACCGTGGGGTAATTAGTTTGTTTTTGCATATTGGTTATACAATTTTTGAATTCATTTTTCCTATTTTCATTCTCTCCAATTCATCTTTTGCATCCTCAAAACCAATATGGGTGTATGTATTTAAAGTTACACCAATTTCTGAATGTCCCATAAGGTACTAAAGTGTTTTCGGATTAATTCCTGCTTTTGCCATATTGCTGCAATAGTTATGTTGGCATACATGAGGTGTAATCGTTGGAAGCTGTAATTTATGTCCTTCATTGTACTTTTCCACCGCTCTTTTCATATACTTTTCCCAATGTAATGCAACAATAGGTTTGTTATTTTTGTCAAGAAAAAGAAAGCCTGCATAGCCATCAACCATTGGTTCAATTTTAGGCGTTTTTCTGTTTTCTATAAAGCATTCTGCTTCTTTATTCTATTTCTTTTCTTCGTTCTATTTCGTTCTTTAGACACCATATCCCCCTTGTATTCCATTTCAAAGAGGCTTCACTAATATAAAAGCCTCTTATTATCAAATTTTCTGTTTCGGTACAAACTCAATCTTAAGAGCCATTCCCATTCCATCCGCTAATCTTTTAAGTAAATTTACAGATGGATTTCTTGTTCCATTCTCAAGTTTACTAATATCAGCCTGATTAATACCAGTACGTTCTGCAAGCTCTTTCTGCGTAAGATTCTGTGAGGTTCTTGCATCTACGATAGCTCTGATAACATCCATCTCTGGCTGGATTGCTTCATACTCTTTTCTAAAATTTTCATCCTTCAACTGATTAGAAAGCATATCATCAAATGTTCTCATCCTTCATCACCCTTTCTATAAAATCTTTCCTTCTATCTTTTGCAATCTGTATCTCCTCTTTGGGAGTTTTCTGTGTTTTCTTAACAAAGCCATTAGTCATTATAATTTTTCCCTCATAATAGAAAAAATATAACACTCTGGTAATGTTGCTTCCGAATTTACAACGCAATTCAAAAATCTCATTATAAATTTGTTCAATCTTTTCAATTCTGGCAGATATAGGGCTGTCACTTGAAGGATTCTTCATCACATTGTTTTGTTTTACATACTCCATTGTCAAGTCATAAGCTATCTTTTTACGAATTTCTTCTGAATGCATAATATATATCTCCTATTCTGGATCACATATTAAAATACGCATTTTTCAAATCTATTGGCTCTGTCTTGCGCTACTCTTCGTACTCTCTGTTAAGTCTATCTAGTTCCGCTTTCAGCTCCTTTTTATTTGAAAATGCAAATAATCCCTGTTGATTCAATTCCTCATTTTTTGCTAAGATAACATCAGTGTATGTGTTTAATCCCGCATTATACTTATCATATGCCTCCTCATAAGCAGCCTTTTTCTCTCCCAATTCCTTTATATAATCAAGAATTAAGGCTATCATTTTATCAGCATATTCCATCTGCACATCTTCTAATGTAGTTTTTATGCTATCTTTATACTTTATATCGTCAATACTAATTAATCCCATAACGGATAACTCTTCATATTGCTTATCATCAACAGTATTTTTTATCCATATATTTTAACTGTATCCTAATTCATCTCTCATTCCTCATTATAATCATCTAATTGAAATTTCATACGTTCTTCAATCTGCTGAAAATCTACTATTTCTTTTCTTACAGTTTCTGCTCCTACTAACTCATTTATTTTTTTATAGGCATAATACAAAATATATTTGCAATCATCCTCTAAATAAATCCAATGTTTTTCAAGAATTTCTATAATCTTTTCATAATCTTTTTTCAAATAAAACAATACAAAAGCATATTCTACAGAAAGAGGAACAAACTCACAACCTGAAACTTTAATATTCCATATTTTAGATAATAATTCTTCTCTTTTTTCTAAAGAAGTGTTTTCATCAATTATAGTAAAATATTCTATTGAATTCACTAATTTTGTTTCTTGTCCATATCCAAGTTCTCTATATGTTTGAATTAATGTACTTACTGATGGTAATCCCAACTTTTTATGTATAATAATCTGACGTAACAATATATCTTCCGATAATTTCAATTGTTCTATTTGTATAATATCAAACTTTTCTTTTAGAAGTATTTCATCTTCATTAATCTCATCAATTAAATAAGCAAGACTCTCCTGCATAACCATATTTTTACACTCCTTAAACAAAGCTATTATTCTATCTATTGCAAAAAAGATTGACACCACTGCTAAAATCAAACTGATAAAACTTTTTTGAAAAGAATTATTATTTGCAAGTACAAAAAAGGCAATCAAGCCATACACAGTCATCTTTCTAATTAACATTTGAATTTTACTTTTAGAAGAATTCATATAAATAAGTAAAACAATTGCTGCATATAACATTAGCAATAAATAAAAAGAACAAACTGGAAACAATAGCTTTAAAGATATGACAAAAACAATTGCACCTATTCCCAATTTTACCAAAATAAAAATTTTACTTTTTTTTATTTTATTCTCTCTATCACGTTGATATAATTCAATAAAATAATACGCATATTTTATTGAATTAAAATATGCCTCACTTCCAAATGGAATAAATATATTTAAAATAAATAGACAAACTATTAAGAAAAATAAAACATATATCACTTTATCAAATAAAAATGCTAAAACAATAATTTGTATAATTCCAAAAATGAATAACTGTATACGTTTTTTTATCTCAACTTTCATTAACCCAACAAATAAAATAAAATTTATAGCAGAAAAAAATAATATTTTCAGAAACCACATATTGTCTATTAAATCCAAACGATTTATTGCAAATATATTATAATATATATCTTCATTAAAATTGTTAAGCTCTTTTTCCATCTGTACAAACTGAGCAACTACTCCTTGAAATAATGGTGATAACAAAGAAAATGCTACCCCTAGAAAAACAACGCATTCTACTAAAAGAAGACAAGAAAATATATCCCTTTTCTTTTTTGATTCTCCGCTCCACTGTATAATTAATAATATAAATATCTGTGGAAAAACACTTACTGGCTCATTCATTCTTTCATCTCCCATATATCTGTTTTTTCTTACAAAATATTTTACTTTATAAAAACAATATTTTCCATTAAGAATCACAACCACCAACTTAGTTGTTTATTTGTTAGCGCTTAAACTTTCTTCGAAAGTTCTATGTTTTATAAACAGGCTTCCCTTATACAAAAAATCCGTAGAATAGAATTCCATCTACTCTACGAATACCCTAACTATTCATATTTTTTCAAAAATCCATTCTGTTTCAAATGAAACGATATCTTGAACACTGTGTCCACTTTCAGAAAATATCTTTTGTAAATTATGTTGAAAACAATTCGCATTGTAATTATTTAACTTAACGATAATCAATTTGCTTTTTGCACGTGTAACCACTACATAATGGTTGTATATTCTCGGCATATCAGACAGTCTATAATCTTCTGCAAATACAATTACCTGTTCAAACTCTAATCCCTTTGAAGAGTGGAACGTAATGGCAATGTGATGATATTTATCTGCTTCGAACGCTACATAAAAACTTGTATCAGAAATTGTTTTAAACAATTTCTTTATATGGTCAGAGCGTGTATCGTATCCAAAGTATTCAGCTAATGCAATGACACACGAACCGAAAGCCTGCTCATATCATGTTTGTCCTATTCTGTCCCTTATAAAGAAATCGTCGAACTTCCATAATTTTGTCGTCCCCCTCATCATCGATCACAACATAATATATTACGTAATTATCTACATAAATTCTATAATAAGGATATCGTCTTTCTTTCATGGAATGATATTTTTCAAAGGACTCCGCTGAAAGTAAGCGTTCTTGAATCGCCTGTTCCACTGAATCAATCAATTTATTGGCAGCTTGAGGATTTTGTAATTTCTTTGCTATATAAACGGCTTTTTTTCCAATTCTTCATAAAATAATGGTAAATAACGCAATCTATATGTTTTTTTATTCATTTATCCTCCTGCGAAGTTTTGAAAAAACCTCTTCATGTGTATATCTTGTGTCATTTTCCCTAGCCGCTCTATCTGCTTCATCTAATGCATATTCCACATCTTCTGATAGTCTGGAATACGCATCAAGGCTCAACACCACCATAGAGCCATATCCATTCTTAGTCAAATACACTGGTTCTCCACCACTTACTACTTTTTCAATTTCTGTAAATTTATTTCTCAAATCTGAGACAGGTCTAATCTGTATCATAAGCATCTCCTTATCATAATTTTATCAGAATTTTATCATTTTTATTATACCCCATATTCTATGATAATACAATCTTATTATAATAAAAATTTTTGTTGTATTTCCTTTTCTTATTCTACTTCTGCAATTTTGCACTATCACAGAGTAATATTTGTTTTAAAGTTGACACGCTTTTGTTTGCACATTCTTTTTTTTCTTGAATTGGATAGCATAACCCGTAAAACGATAATAATTTACTCTTTTTTAAATGTCTTTTGCTTTTTCTTTATCAGCGACAATCATCCCATGAGTGATTAACTTATCTAACTGCTCATCAACGGTCAATAGTTCTTTCAAATCCATAAAATCTCTCCTTAACGTAAAAAAGCTGAGAACACG
>CAJKKA010000134.1 GCA_905200315.1 uncultured Clostridium sp. | reverse complement strand
ATAATATTTCAAAATAAGTTCAAACAATGGTAAAATTATTTATGAATATAAAATAAAATTAAAATAGAGAAGTCTTTATTATAATATTTTAGAATATATGAAAGGTGTGATTTTTTAGTGGGTAGCTTTGTAGTAAATGCATATAAGCACTTTGTTACGATTACAAGACATCGACACAAAGTTATACAGCATTGTTTTAAGGCGGGGATATTCTGGCAAGGTTGTTTACATGATTTGTCTAAATATAAACCCTCTGAATTTATAGTAGGGGCAAAATATTATCAGGGGACTAGAAGTCCAAACGAAGCAGAGAGGGAAGATAAGGGTTACTCGGTTGCATGGATGCATCATAAAGGGAGAAACAAACATCATTTTGAATATTGGACTGATTATAATATCCAAACAAAGACAATTCAACCTGTAAAAATGCCCATGAATTATGTAATTGAAATGTTTTGCGATAGAGTTGCAGCGAGCAAAATATATATGGGTGATAAATATACAGATAGAAGCTCGCTAGATTATTTTTTAAGGGCGAAGGGAAGAATGCAAATTCATCCAGAAACATCTGACGAGTTAGAGTTTTTACTTAGAATGTTAGACGAAAAAGGTGAAGAAGAAACATTTAAATATATTAGAAGTATTAAGAAAAATTAGCTAAATAAATTTTGTTTAGCTGATTTTTTTTGTATAAAAATATACATTTACAAAGAAATAATTGTTATTTTGTAATATATCGTATTTTGAAAAAAGAAGGGGATTTATATGATTTGAAGAAATTAACTTTAGCTAAAAGATTATAAGTATTGATTCAAAAGAAAAAGGGGGAATTTTAATGAAAAGGATAATTACGTTATTAATTTTATGCATGCTAGGAATTAGTTTAATTGGTTGTAGTAATAGTGATATAAATTCTAAAAATGCAACTAACACTAGCAATGTTAAAGGTCAAAATAGTGATAAAAAAACTTATTGTGATGACGATTTTATAAAAGATATTTATGATTTAACAAATGACTCAGAATCAGATGAATATTCAACAAATACAGATTTTGATAAATTAAGTCCAGAAGAACAAGAGAAAATAGTGAAAGAACAAATAGTATCATCTATACAAGACAAAATTGATAAACTTGAAAAATATAAGAAATTAGAATTTGAAAATAAGGAGTTAGAAAAATTATCATCAAAATATATAGATTTATTATATACAAAAAAAGATTTAATTGAAGATGGAAAAAATGAAAGAGTTAATTCAAATGGACAAAAATTAGAAGGATATCCTAGCTATGCATGGCTACAATGTGAAAATCAAGAATGTGGATTAATATTAGAATTTGCAAATTATTATGATCTTAATATGAGTGATGCTCGTAAAAAAGATCTTGAAAATATTAAAGCTAGTTTGGAGCGACAAATAGCAGATTATACTGGTTCGGATAAAGATGAAAATAATAAAAATGTAGGTTAGGAATGAAAAAATTAGCTAAATAATAGTGTTTAGCTAATTTTTTTTGAATTTAATTAGAATAAAGAATATTTTTTAGTTGTAACAAACAAAATGATATGTTAATATATTTGGTGTAAAAATATATTAACAATAAAACTAACAAGGAAAGGAGCAAAATATGAAAAACGAGTTCTATTTAAAAAATTTCACAAGTAAATGGATAAAATACAGTGATTATGAATTTAGAAAAGATGAAAAAGGTAACATATACATTACTCCAGCAGAAAATAGCAATTATACAATTTACGACCCATTTGAAAAATCAAGCGAGATATTATTTGATTTAATAGATTTGGGAGATGCTATTTTAAAAAATGATGATAAAACTGAAATATACGATAAATTAATATTATTTGCTAAAAACTACGGATTATTAGGTCTTGCAAGTTCTAGTGTGTACAATAGGGATATTGTAGGTGAGCAAAATGTATTATTTACTCAAAATAATATTGTAAGCAAGTCATTAGAACTAGACGGAAATCTTATGAATTCAAAGGAGTATATAAAAATATTTACTCCATTTGCAACAGAAGATGATTTATATACTAGAGAATTTGATGATCATTTGACAGTTATAAAAGCGGAAGATTCACCAAAGTTCTATGGGAAAAAGCCTTTGATTTTAGATATAGTATTTTCAAAATTCTATTGTGAAAGAATAGAGTGGATTATGGAATATGCTAAAAATATATCAGAAAATTTAAATCAAGCTATAGTTTATCAAAATGCAAATTTAACCGAACCAGTTGAAATAATGCCAGATAAGTTCAATCCACACAAAATAGGATTTACTGTGGCTATGTTTGGCAAACCACAAATAAACTGGGATTTTGATTCATTACAATCTACAATCGATATGATTTATGCATTTGCTCTTACTGAAGAAAATAGAATATTAAATCGTTGTAGCTATTGCCATAAGCCATTTTTTGCGAAAAATACACGAGAAAAATATTGCACGCCTTCTTGCAGAAATTGTGCCAATGTTATAAAAAGTAGAAATAAGAAAAAGGCGCTTAAAAATCAAGATATGGTTAATACTCAAAAAAATGATGATATAAAAACTTTAAATAATCAATGTGAAGAACAAATAAGTCTTGATGATAAAAAATCAGATTTGATTGAAAAAGAAATCAAAAATATTTTAGAAATAATCGATAAAAGAATAGTTGAAAATATAAATATTAAAACACATAAAGGGGGTGCAGATGATATGAAAAATGAAAAACGTAAACAAGCTATTTATGAATATAAAGAAAAAAAGACAACAGGTGGTGTCTACAAAATAACTAATACAGAAAGTAAAAAAAGTTTAATCAAAGGTGAGATAGACTTATCATCTATGGAAAATAGATTTAACTTTTCTGTAAAAACAAATAGTTGTCTTAATTTAAAACTTAGAGAAGACTGGAATAAATACGGTGCAAATTCATTTACTTTCGAAGTACTTGAAGAAGTTGAGATGAAATCAGAAATGGACAGAAGACAGTTTAAAAAGCAATTAGACGGACTTGCAGATAAATATTCTGAAAAAATGAATAAAGATGAATTATATTAATGGAAAATATATTTATGAAATAGATTAGTATATTTTTTTAAAAATGAGACAAAATAATAAAAAGATTTAAAATAAATGTATAAAATTTGAGTATCTGTGGATAATATAAGTATATATTTAAATTTGCACAATTGAGCTCAATTATAAATATATAGACCGGTATTTTTTAGAGTAATAACTCTAGATAATACCGGTTTTTAATTTTAAAAATTCTTTATAAAATGTCATTATTTTAGAATATGATATAACTAAAAAATATTTATGGTATTATATAAATATAAATTGAGGAGGATATGATATTTATGGATTTAGATAAAAATATGATAGTGTTACAAAAATGTAGTCATAATAATGTTGATTTTGAAGTACTTGCATATGACAAGTTAAGAGGGGCGCAAAGTGTAAATATGGCTCAATCTATGTTTTTTGCTGAACAAACAGGATTAAAAGTAAAACAAGTTAAGATAACTTTAAACAACAGTTCTATCAAGACAGAAGCAGGAGCATTATATTATAGCAAGGGAAAAATAGAATCAAAAACTAAGAGTGGTGGAGCAACAGGTCTTTTTAAAAAGGCTGTTTCAGGAGCACTTACGAATGAAAGTGCTATAAAACCAACTTATACAGGAAGTGGTGAAATTTATTTAGAGCCATCATTTAAACATTATTTAGTATTAGAATTAGATAATGATTCTATAATAGTTGATAAAGGTTTATTCTTCTGCTGTTCTGCTGAGATAGATATAAAAGTAATGGCTCAAAAGAATGCATCATCAGCATTATTAGGAGGGGAAGGTGTTTTCCAAATTCAACTTATAGGAACAGGTGTTGTAATATTAGAGTTAGATGTACCAGAAAGTGAAATTGTATCATATGAGTTAACAAATGGGGAAGAGCTTAAAGTAGATGGAAACTTTGCAATAGCTAGAACTAGTGGAGTTTCATTTAGTGTTACTAAATCAGATAAGAGCTTATTAGGATCTGCAATAAATGGCGAAGGATTTTTAAATGCATTCAAAGGAGAAGGAACTGTTTGGTTAGCGCCAACAGCACCAATGTATAAAAGACTATACACTGGCATTTCTTTTGGAAATTCATCTATAAATAATCAAGAATAGAATTAAAATATTTACATATATAATAAAAGCATCTTATTTTTGAAATAATCAAATTTATGATGCTTTTTAAATTGTGGAGAAGTATAATTTTCGTACATGTATTTCAAAAATCGAAAAGTTTTGTAATCTAAATTTAGGGGGTATAGAATGAAAATAATATCTTACAATATACACACAGGTACAGATAAAGATAAAAATCGTACATTACGTCAAATGGCTAAGTATTTAAAAAGCCAAAATTGCGATATAATATGTCTTCAAGAAGTATTATATTCTCAATATAGAATGTTGAAATTTTATCTACAAATGGATGGAAGTTTTGCTGAAAATGTCTCAGATAAACAATATGGAATTTGTATATTTTCAAAATACAAGATATTAGTACGAAATCATGTGTTTTTGACTAGTAAAAAAGAACAAAGGGGATTTGCTCATATAAAAGTTAAGATAGAAGGAGATA
>CAJKKA010000133.1 GCA_905200315.1 uncultured Clostridium sp. | reverse complement strand
ATGGATGGGCGGCAAATAACGATAACAAAATGGAATTATTGACATAAAATTCCAATGATGATAAACTTCAAAGTATAAATTTAAGGATTTAGGTAAATTGCAGGAGATGGCGCTTTCTGTAATTTACCTACTTATTTTATATTATTATAGACTATGATTTTATATTTTAGAGAGATATGTTTGAAGTTCCAATTAGGTAGGGTTAAATATTTTCAGAGGACAAGTAGCAAATAAGCTGCAAAATTCACTTAGAAAGGAAAATGCTTATGAATGTATTGGCTATTTTAGAATCTGATATCATGAAAAATTTAATTGAAGATGTTTTAATGGATGAAACCGCGGTCCAAAATGTAAAAGTTATAAAGCCCAATTCTGATTTGCATAGTATTAACTATAAAAGTGTTGACATGATTATTATAGATGTAAGAAATGAATATGAAAAAGTATTAAGCTATATTGAAAAAATAAAGAAAAAATATAGCTATATTAAAGTCATAGTAATTGATGTAAGAAAAAGAAGCAAGCTATTTAAACGTTTTATAAAATGCAGAGCAGAAGGTTATATAGTAGATATTTTAGATAAAGAAAAATTTGCATATATAATGCATAAAATTATCATGGGCAAAAAATTTTATGATTTGGATTTGTTACAGGAGTTATTTGATGAAGATGAAAAAAATGGTAGAAATAAACTAACTATAAGAGAAAATGAGATTTTAACTTTAGTCGGTGATGGCTATAATAACAAAGAAATTAGTCAAAAATTATTTATAACAGAGAACATAGTCAAAAAGCATGTCAGTAGCATCTTTACAAAATTAGGATTTAAAAGTAGAAAAGAAGTTATTTCATATCTAAAAAAAAACAAACGCGCTACGTATCTTTAAACTAAGGGAAACCTTAGTTTTTTGTTTAGGATAAAAAGTAGTACTACCTCTTATAAAAAGTAGTACTATTAAAGACTACACTTTTTACTACCCGTTTATGAGATATAATTAAATTATTAACATTTGAAATAAAAGTATTTTTTTGTATTTAAAAGGGGAAGGGGGAAAAAGTTTGATAAATTCGTTTAAATCATACCATCCAGTAATAAATTTTTATTACTTTTTTATGGTTATATTATTTAGTATGTTTTTTATGCATCCAATATTTTTAATCATATCTTTTGTTTCATCATTTATATATTCGGTTTATTTGAATGGGAAAAAAGCATTAAAATTCAACATATTATATATGGTTCCTTTTTTAGTCTTCGCAGCGGTAATCAATCCAGCATTTAGCCATCAAGGTGTAACAATAATTGCATATTTTAGCACAGGAAACCCTTTGACTTTGGAGTCTATAGTTTATGGAGTGGCATCTGCAATGATGTTTACATCTGTTATACTGTGGTTTTCATGTTATAACGCAGTTATGACATCGAATAAATTTATATATTTATTTGGGCGAATTATTCCAGGATTGTCTTTGATTTCCTCAATGGTGCTTAGATTTGTTCCAAAATATAAAGCGCAAATCAAAGTTATTTCCAATGCACAAAAATGTATTGGTAGAGATGCATCACATGGAAATATTTTTAGAAGGGCGAGAAATGGTGTCAAAATAATATCTATAATGATTACTTGGGCTCTTGAAAATGCCATAGAAACTGCCGATTCGATGAAATCTAGGGGATATGGACTTAAGGGTAGAACAAGTTTTTCTAACTATAGATTTGACAATAGGGATAAAATCGCATTTGGAATAATGGTGTTTTTTACAATAATAGTATTGATAGGTGCTTGGCAAGGCAGAAATTCAATGCAGTACTTTCCAAATATGAAAATGGTAAAAATAACTGCGTTTAGTATATTTGAATATGGTTGCTATTTCTTGCTTTGCATAATGCCTATAATAATGGAAGTTATGGAGGAGATAAAATGGAGACATTTGCAATTAGAAGCTTAGACTTTACATATCCAAATATGAAGAAAAAAGCTCTTGATAATATAGATTTATGTATAAATGAAGGAGAGTTTGTTGTTATTTGTGGAAAATCAGGATGTGGAAAGAGTACATTGATGCGACATCTAAAAACAGTTCTTACTCCATTTGGGGAAAGAAGTGGAGAGATATATTTTAAAGGCGTAAATTTAGATTATGTTGATGATAGAACACAATCATCACAAATAGGTTATGTTTTGCAAAGTCCAGAAAACCAAATTGTAACCGATAAAGTTTGGCATGAACTTGCATTTGGGCTTGAAAGTTTGGGATATGATAATAAAACAATAAGACTTAGAGTTGCAGAAATGGCGAGTTTCTTTGGAATTCAGACATGGTTTATGAAAAATGTTACAGAACTTTCCGGTGGACAAAAACAACTTTTAAATTTGGCATCAATTATGACAATGCAACCTTCTGTACTTATATTAGATGAACCGACAAGTCAACTTGATCCAATTGCGGCAAGTGAATTTTTAAAAACAATAAAAAAAATCAACGATGAACTTGGAACAACTATTATAATTTCAGAACACGATTTAGAAGAAGTATTTCCAATGGCAGATAGGGTTATCGTTATGAACGAGGGAAAAGTCATAATAGATGACGAGCCTAGAAATGTCGGTTCAAAGGTAAAAAAACTAAATCCAGATATGTTTGAAGCAATGCCGACACCAGTTAAGATAGCATCATTACTAGATTCAGACAAAAGTCCAATTACAGTAAAAGAAGGGCGTAAATTTATCGACAATATATACTGCGACTATAAACCGAAGTTTGTGCGAATTGAAGATAGCAGAGATGAAGAAGATAAAAAATTTAATAAAAATGAACTTGCAGTAAAGATGAAAGATGTATGGTTTAAGTATGAAAAGGACGGAAAAGACATTGTAAAAGATTTGAGCTTTGAAGTTAAAAAAGGAGAATTTTTCTGTTTAGTTGGAGGAAATGGAACAGGAAAAAGTACAACAGTATCTCTTATAAGTGGAATTAACAAACCATACAGGGGCAAAATTGAGTTATTTGGAAAGAAGATAACAGGTTATAAAAATAAGGAATTATTCAACCACAACTTAGGTATACTTCCACAAGATCCACAATCACTTTTTGTCAAAAAAACAGTTAGAGAAGATTTAATGGAAATATTATCTGGCAGAGGAATCAAAAAGGCTGAGATAATTGAAAAGGTAGAAAAAATATCTAAATTAATTGAAATAGAAGATTTGTTAGAACATCATCCATACGACCTTAGCGGTGGGGAGCAACAAAGAGCAGCGCTTGCAAAAGTATTATTATTAGAACCACAATTATTAATCCTAGATGAGCCGACAAAAGGGCTTGATGCAGGGTTTAAGATTAAATTCGCTGAAATATTAGAACAACTTTTAAAAAGGGAAGTAACGATAATTATGGTTTCGCACGATATAGAATTTTGCGCAAGTTTTGCACATAAATGTGCCTTATTCTTCGATGGAAATATAGTTACTACAAATACGCCAAATAAATTCTTCAGCGGTAACAATTTTTACACAACTGTAGCAAATAGAATGACACGACAAGTATTTGAAAATGCCATAACATGTGAGGATGTGATAAGATTATGCAAGGCCAACGAGAAACAAATGCAAGCAACACTAGCTTAATAGACGATATATACGATGATATAATATTAAACGAAGAAAAAAGAAAAAAGACCTATAATATAAAAGATTATTCTATAAAGGTGGTTGAGGAAAAAGAAGAGGAAGAACAACCGAAAGAACATGGTATTTTTAAAAATATTTTTTCAAAACAAGAAAATCAATACAAAAGTAATGGACCTGTTTTAGAAGTAGACGGAAAAAAAGTATATACAAAATCAGAACAAGAGAAAGAAAAACAAAAAAGATCAGACAGATATTATTATACAAAAGAGCGACAAAAAGCAAGACGAAAAAACAACAACGACACAAAATTAAGCCACAGAACACTTATGGCATGTTTTATGATACTTGTTGTAATTCCCCTTATAATTTATTTAGGAATAACATTGGGAAACGACAGAAAGTACTACATAGTAAGCCTTGGGATAATAGCATGTACAATGTTGCCGTTTTTTATGGTATTCGAAGATAGAAAACCACAGGCAAGGGAGCTTATAATAATAGCAGTACTATCAGCAATAGGAGTAGCAGGGCGTGCCGCATTTTTTATGTTACCACAGTTTAAACCAGTCGTGGCAATAGTAATAATATCGGCAGTCTGTTTTGGGGCAGAGGCTGGATTTTTAGTCGGTGCAATGACAGGCTTTGTATCAAACTTCTTCTTTGCACAAGGACCTTGGACACCATGGCAAATGTTCAGCTTCGGTATAATCGGCTTTATCGCGGGAATTTTATTTAAAAAAGGTAAACTGCAAAAGAGAAAAATTAGTCTGTGCATTTACGGTGGGCTATCAACATTTTTCATATACGGATTTTTATTAGACACAGCAACATGGCTAATCTTCCCATACAGCAATATGACATTAGAAGGGATTATACCGATATATCTGAGTGGAATTCCATTTAATATTGTCCATGCAATAGCGACTGTATTTTTTCTTGCAGTTATAAGTAAGCCGATGATTGAAAAACTAGATAGAATAAAAGAAAAATACGGGCTAATTGAGCCATAATAAAAAAGTCATCTATAT
>CAJKKA010000132.1 GCA_905200315.1 uncultured Clostridium sp. | reverse complement strand
TAGGAGTAACTGGAAAGCCTATTTGTATTAATTGTGGGCAATGTGCGAATATGTGTCCAACAGAAGCAATTAAAGAAAAAATGGATTATATACACTTAAAAGAAATAATTAAAGATGAATCTAAAACAGTTGTAGTAAGTATTGCTCCAGCTGTTAGAGCTGCTTTAGGGGAAGAATTTGGAATAGAAAAAGGAACTAATGTAGAAGAACAAATAGTTACTGCTTTAAAATTATTAGGTGCAAAATATGTTTTCGACATTACATTTGGCGCAGATTTAACAATAATGGAAGAAGCTATGGAATTAGTTAACAGAATTAAGGAAAATAAAAATTTACCACAATTTACAAGTTGTTGTCCTGCGTGGGTAAAATATGTAGAAATATTTTATCCAGAATTAATACCAAATTTATCTACTACAAAAAGTCCAATAAGTATGCAAGGTGCAACAATAAAAACATATTTTGCAAAACAAAAAAATATAAATCCACAAGATATAATAAATGTTGTAATAGCTCCATGTACTGCAAAAAAATATGAAATAAAAAGAAAAGAAATGAAATCTTCTGCAGAATTTAACGGCATAGAAAACATAATGGATAATGATTTTGTATTAACAACAAGAGAACTTGCAATGTGGATAAAAGAAGAAAGAATAGAATTTAAAAATTTAAAAAATACAAAATTTGATTCACCATTAGGCAAAGGAACTGGTGCTGGTGTTATATTTGGAAATACTGGTGGAGTAATGGAAGCGGCACTAAGAACGGCATATTATTTTATAACAGGAAAAGACTTAGAACAAGAAAAAATAGAATTTAACACTGTTAGAGGGATGCAAGGAATAAAAGAAGCTCAAATTAAAATAGAAGGAACAATAGTAAAAGTTGCAGTAGCAAATGGAATGAAAAATGCACAAGAATTAATAGAAAAAATAAAAAAAGGCGAAGTAGAATATCATTTTGTAGAAGTAATGAACTGTAAGGGCGGATGTATAGCAGGAGGAGGTCAACCCAAAAGCACTCTATTAGAAATGATAGATACAAGAGCCAAAAGAATACAAAGTCTTTATGCCGATGATGAAAAAAATACATTAAGAGTAAGTTACAAAAATCCGGAAATAAAAGAAATATACAAAGAATTTTACGAAAAACCAAACTCAAAAATAGCAGAAAAATTATTACACACGAAATATGAGGATAAATCTTATTTATTAAAAAAATAAAATAAAAAAATACATAATTACAATGAAATTTATTATAATTATGCTATATAAAACTATTGCTAAATATTATAGAAAAAATTTCAAACGATGTAGGGGCGGACGCCTCTGTCCGCCCAAATACATAAAATGAAATCAGATAATATAATCAGATAATATAAATAATTATATTTATGAAAGGAAAATAAAATGTATAAAGAAATTTTAGAAAAAGCAAATTATTGTGAAAGTTGCGTCACAAAACCATGTCAGGTTGGATGCCCATTACATAACGATACCACAGGCTTTATAAAATTAATAAAAGAAGAAAAATTCAAACAAGCATATGAATTGTTGTGTAAAACCACTGTACTTCAACCAATATGTGGTAGAATTTGTCCACATCTAAAACAATGCCAAGGTTCTTGTGTAAAAGGTGTTTCTATGGTGCCAGTTGAAATTGGTAAAATGGAAGCATTTTTAGGAGATATGGCAATTAAAGAGGGCTGGAAAATTCCTAAGATTTCTAATGAATTAAAATGCAAAAAAATAGCTGTGGTTGGTGGAGGCCCTGCTGGACTAACCTGTGCAGCTTTCTTAGCAAGAGAAGGTGCAAGTGTTACAATTTATGAAAAATATAACTATTTAGGTGGAATTATGAAACATGGAATTCCTGAATTTAGATTAAGTAAAGAAGTATTAAAGAATGCAGTAGATAAAATTTTAGAGCTTGGAATTGAAACAAAAATAAATATGGAATTAGGAAAAGACTTTACTATTGAAGAATTACAAAATAAATACGATGCAGTATTTTTAGGATTTGGTTCAAATGTTTCCAGCAAAATGAATATAGAAGGAGAAAATTTAGAAGGGGTATTTGGGGGAAATGAACTTTTAGAATATAACAATCATCCAAATTATGAAGGAAAAAGTGTTGCAGTAAGCGGTGGAGGAAATGTAGCAATGGATACTGCAAGAACTGTAAAAAGGCTTGGAGCTAAAAATGTATATGTAATATATAGAAGAGCAGAAGAACAAATGCCAGCAGAAAAGTTAGAAATAGAAGATGCAAAAAAAGAAGGAATAGAGTTTCTATTCCAAAATAATATTGTAAAGATAATAGGCGAAAATAAAGTAGAAAAAATAGAACTAATAAAAACAAAGTTAGAGAAAAAAGAGGGAGAAACAAGACTTTCTCCAGTAAATATTGAGGGAAGTAACTACCTTTTAAATGTGGATTATGTAGTAATGGCAGTTGGTTCAAAGGTAGAAGAAAAATTAGTAAATTCTTTAAATTTAGAATTAACTTATAATGGAAAAATAAAGGTAGACACAAACAACAGAACTTCAAAAGAAAAAATATTTGCAGGAGGAGATGTAGCAGCAACAAAATCAACAGTAGCATTTGCAGCACGTTCAGGAAGAAATGCAGCAAGTAATATAAAAGAATTTTTATTGGAAGATTAATAAAATAAAGAAAAAATAAGAAAAATCTTCTTGCACAAAAAAATCATTTGTGATATAAAATTATTGTAAAAATATAACTTTTTAGGGGGAAAATGAAATGGAAATAAATGAAGAAAAAAGACAAAAATTTATGGAGAACGCAGGTAAAAGAGTTAATAAAGTAATGCATGATATTCAAATTCTAGAACCAATGTCTAGAAGTAGTGTATATGATTTTACAAAACAAGATGTAGAAGAAATGTTTACAGCGATGCAAGAATCTTTAGATACAGCTAAAGCTGAATTTGATAAAAAATTTGAAGAAAAAGCAAAAGCAGAAAAAAGAGTATTTTCTTTTGGAAATAGTATACCAGTTGTAGAAGAAGATAAAACAGTTGAAGAAAACATAGTAGAAGATGCTGTTGAAGAATAATTGGAATAAAATACACAAGGGGATAAAACATGAAAATAAAATGTGATTATTGTGGTGCTTATATAAATGATACAGATGAACGTTGCTCAAATTGTGGAGCTGTAAACAGCCATTTACAAAGAAATGCAAATGAAGCACCAAAAACAATAGAAGAATTAAAACAATGGTATGTTGCCCATAATTTACCAGATGAAAATATAACAAGATTTTTTATAGGTAAAAATTATACAGAAAAAAGAGCTTTTGGAATCTATAAAGATGAACAAACAGGAAATGTAGTTGTATATAAAAATAAAGATGATGGAACAAGAGCAGTTAGGTATGAAGGCAAAGACGAAGCATATGCTGTTAATGAACTCTATATAAGATTAAAAGAGGAAATTATAAATCAAAAACAACATAATCTAAATAAACAGCAAGGAAGAAAACGAGGAATCTTTAACAAAGGAGATCTATTAACAATAATTATAATAATTGCTACTTTTTTAATTATTATTTTAATGGGGATTTTTTCAGTATTAGCACCGAAAAGAGGATATTATTTATATGATAATGACTACTACTATTATCAAAATGGATCATGGTATGAGTATGATGATTACAGTGGATGGGGAAGAGCTTATTCAGTACCAAAAGATTTAAAAGACAACGATTCAGACTACTATGAATCAAATTATTATTATAGCACATATGGAATAGATGATTTTAGAGATAGTAGTTACTATGAGGCACCAAGCAGTAGCTCAAGCAGTTGGGATTCTAGCTCATCATGGGACTCAAGCTCGTCTTGGGATTCAGGATCAACAGATTGGAGCAGTGATTGGTAGTATAAAATTAATAAAGATTATAAAAAACTGAAGCATTTTTTTATTTGCTTTAGTTTTTTTATTGCAAATATCTATGATATATTGTAAAATATTAACAACTTTTTATGAGGTGAAGAAATTGAATATATTAGAAAAAGTAATTACAATATTTATTATAACAATAATGCTTTTTTCTGTAATTGTTTTGGCAGATAATGAGCCAGAAATATATTCAGAAGGAGCAATTTTAATAGAAGCAAATACAGGAACTATATTATATGAAAAAAATGCAAACGAAGTTTTTGAACCTGCAAGCACAACAAAAATACTAACAGCCTTAATAGCTTTAGAAAAATGTGATTTAAATGAAGTAGCAACAGCAAGTAGTACTGCGATAAATGGAATACCTTCCAATTATGCTATAGCAGATATTCGTGTTGGAGAACAATTTACAATCGAACAACTTTTGAATGTTTTACTTATACATTCTGCAAATGAAGCAGCAAATGTTATTGCTGAGTATGTTGCAGGTTCTCAGGAACATTTTGCAGAATTAATGAATAAAAGAGCAAAAGAATTAGGTTGCCAAAATAGTAATTTTGTTAATGCCAATGGAATAGAAAATGAAAACCATTATACAACAGCATATGATCTAGCAATGATAATGAAACAATGCGTGAAAAATGAAAACTTTAAAAAAATAATTTCAACAGAAAAATATGCATTGCCAACTATAATCCAGATTATTATAAATTGTATCTTGTACAAGGGAAAATGTACAACCAGTCA
>CAJKKA010000131.1 GCA_905200315.1 uncultured Clostridium sp. | reverse complement strand
CTAATAAATGAATTAGTTAGAAAAAACTTACAATAGATTAAAAGGTCTAGAATAAAATTCTAGGCCTTTTTACGTTTCAAAATAAAAATAGTAGTGTAATATATTATAAGCCTTGCACATAATTATTATAAAAGCATTTACAATTAATAATTATAGGAAGGTGAAATAGTTGATTATATCTGTTAAGGAAATAAAAAAATTTCTTATTTGTGTTGCAATTCCTTTATTAACAGGATTTTTAAGCAGTATGATAGCTGTTTTATTATCCCAGACATCTTTTCAAATTCAGTATGCACAATTAATTAAACCAGATTTCGCCCCAAGTGCAGGTCTATTTTCTATTATATGGCCTATATTATATATTTTAATGGGGATATCAGCGTACATAATTAGAAGCTCAAATAAGAGCACTCAAAAGATAAACGATGCAATATTTTTATATTATCTTCAATTAGCACTGAATTTTTTATGGAGTATATTATTCTTTGGATTAGGTTTAAGATTTGTGGCATTTGTAGAAAGTGTTATTTTAGCACTTGTTCTTGTTATAATGATTTATAGGTTCTATAAAATAGATAAAACTGCTGCAATACTTAATATTCCATATATAATTTGGATGGTTTTTGTCATATTTTTAAGTTATTTTATTTGGGTATTAAACAAATAAAACTATTTTAGTTAAATAATATATAAAGATAAAGGTCTTTTTAAACTACTTAATACTACCATAGAGTAGTTTTTTTTTGCTCAATTCCTAAAATATGAGTTTATATCATATACATAATATATAACATTTATAAAGGTTTTAGTTCATAAAATATATGAAGAAGGTTTATTTTAAGGAGGAGTTTTATGGATATATCATCTGAATTACAAGTTATAAAGCCTATTATTACGATATATAGTAATAAGTTTTTGAGTATAGAAAATTATGTGAATATAGTGGAGTTTGATACGAATTTAATAAGAGTTAAGACAAAAGAAAAAATAGTTAAAATAACTGGAGATAAGCTTGTTTTGAAGTATATAAATGAAGGTGAAATTGGGATAAAAGGGATAATTAATTCTCTAGAATTTACTGATTAAGGAGGAATATAAAATTGATTAATTATATAAGAGGGTATTATGTTCTAATTGTAGAAGGGATAGATGCAGAGAAGTATTTAAACTTCATCTGCAAAAGCAGAATATCTATTTATAATGTCAAAAGAATAAGTAATACAAAGATAGAATTTTGCGTTAATAGGGGAGATTTAAAAAAGATAAAAAATACTTATAGAGGCAGTAAGTTTGAAATCAAGATAAAACAAAAAACAGGTATTCCTTTTTTAGCAAAAAGGATATACAGATATAAAACTATGGTTTTTTCTGCAATAGTATCACTTTTTTTACTTTTATTGACAACACAATTTGTAACAGATATATATATAGATTGTCCAGAAGGAATAGACAAAAAAGTCTTAAGACAAGAGTTAGAAGAATGTGGTCTAAAGCCCGGTGTCTATAAAAAAACTATAAATAGAAAAATTATAAGAGATCATATAATGCAAGAAATAGATGAGGTAGCATATTTATCTATAAATGTTAAAGGTACAAATGTTTTTGTTACAATAACTAAGAAGGATGATGAAAATACTCAAACTGCAAAATCTAATTATTGTAATATAATTGCATCTAAAAATGGTATAATAGAAAAGGTAATTGCTAGAAGTGGAGAAGCAGTCGTATCAGTTGGCGACATTGTTAAAAAAGGGGACTTGTTAATCCAAGGGGCGAATACATCATCAATGCCAGAAGTTTGGGCTACTACTTTTTATGAGAGTGTTCAAAAAAAATCGTACATAGAAACAAAAAATAAAAAGACGGGAAAAAGCAAGGAAGCATATACACTTACTTTTTATGGTAAGGAATATAAGTTAATAAGAAATATAAAATATAAAGATTACATAATTGAAAATAAAACAAAAGAGATTAAACTTGGCAATTATACTTTCCCACTTAAAATAGTAGTTAGTACTTTTTTTGAGGTTGAAAAAGAAGAAGTAGAAGTTAATAGAGATAAATTAAAAGAATCATTAAAGCAAAAAGCATTAAAAGATTTATACTATATGATGCCTGCATCTGCGAAGATGGAGGATGTAAATTATCAACATAAAGTAAGTAAAAATATGTTAGAATATATTGTAACAGTACAAGCAAGTGAAGATATATCCAAAGTGTATTCTCTTAGTCAACAAGAAATAAATAAAATATTAGAAGAAAATAGTAAAAGCGAAGATGGAGAATCAGTGCCATCTAATCCACAAAAAAGACCAATAGATGATATAAAAAATAAATATGAGCAAAATAATAAAAAAGATGATACAAAAGATACAACTGAAAATAATTAATAAAAATATAGATTAACAAGATGAACATTTTAAGGAGGCATAATTTAATTGATTACACAAAAAAAATTTTTAATAGCAGAACAAGAATTTGAAAGAGAATTATTTGGAAGTTTCGATGAAAATATTAAGTTAATTGAAGATACGCTTAGTATAGATGTTATTTTAAGAGAAGGTAATATCGTATTAATGGGCGAGGAAAAAAACGTAGATTTAGCGTATAAATTAATGACTGAATTACAAGAAACAGTTATAAATGGGAAATCATTAGATAGACAATCTGTAACTTATAGTTTATCTTTATTGCTTGAAGGTAGTGAAATGATGATAAAAGAATTAGACGATGTCATAGTAGTAACTAAAAAGGGAAAAGCAGTTCAACCTAAAACTCTTGGACAAAAGAAATATATCGAATTAATAAACCAAAACGATATAACTTTTGGTATAGGACCAGCAGGTACAGGGAAAACTTATTTAGCAGTTGCAATGGCTGTTAGTGCATTTAAAAAAGACGAAGTAAGTAGAATTGTCTTAACTAGACCAGCAGTTGAAGCGGGGGAAAGCTTAGGATTTTTACCAGGGGATTTAAAAGATAAGGTAGATCCTTACTTAAGACCGTTATACGATGCATTATTCGATATGCTTGGTGGGGAAAGAGTTAATAAGTTTTTAGAAAGAGGAACTATAGAAGTTGCACCACTTGCTTTTATGAGAGGTAGAACTTTAGATAATGCATTTATAATATTAGATGAAGCACAAAATACTACACCAGAGCAAATGAAGATGTTCTTAACAAGGCTTGGATTTGGTTCAAAGGCCGTAGTAACTGGGGATATAACTCAAACAGATTTACCTGATAAAAAGAGAAGTGGGCTAGTTCAAGCTACTACTATACTTGAAAATATAAAAGGTATTGGTAAAATAGAACTTACAGAAAAAGACGTTGTAAGACATGAATTAGTTCAAAGAATAATAAAAGCTTATGATAAGTTTGAAAAAAGAGAAGAATATAGAAAAAGTAAAAGAGAAAAAGAAAAAAATGCAAAAAATCCAAAAAAGTAGGATTTAAAATTATTAAAAATAGCAAAAATAAACAAAAGAAAGAATTTATATAGTAGGTGAAGACATGGAATTAATAATAGACGATAGACAAGACAAATTAGAGATTAGCGAAGAACTAATCGAAAAAATAAAAGATATTATATTAGAATGTTTAGATTATGAAGATTATGATGATAATTATGAAGTAAGCTTATCTTTCGTAGATAATAAAGAAATACATGAATTGAACAAAGAATATAGAGGAATAGATAGAGCGACAGATGTATTATCATTCCCTCTTTTAGTAGAAGATGAATTTGGTGTTGATTTTGGTGAAGAATCTTTAGGAGATATAGTAATATCTTTAGAAAGAGCTTTTGAGCAAAGTAGAGAATACAACCACAGCTTCGAAAGAGAAGTATGCTTCTTAGTTTGTCATAGTATGTTCCATTTATTAGGGTATGATCACGATACTGAAGAAAATACAAAAGAAATGAGACAAAAAGAAGAATATATTTTAAATAAGTTAGGAATAACAAGGGAGTAGGTTTTTATGAAAAGAAACAAACCACGCCAAAATATTATAAAGGCATTTAATGCAGCAATTGAGGGTGTTATATACACCTTTAAATACGAAAGAAATATGAAAATACACTATGTTATAGCAGTAGTCGTGCTTTTAATAAGTTTATTTTTAAATTTAAGTAGAGTAGAGATGATGATACTATTATTATCTATAAGTTTAGTAATTGTATCAGAAATGTTTAATACAGCTGTAGAAAATGCTGTAGATTTAACTACAAATGAGATTCATCCATTAGCAAAAATTGCAAAAGATGTGGCAGCAGGTGGGGTTTTAATTGCATCATTAAATGCTGTGGCTGTGGGATACCTGATTTTTTACGATAAATTTATGCATTTATCTCAGTCAGTTATAGTTTCAATCAGAAAATCAGATCCACATGTAACTCTAATATGTATTGTATTAGTTTTAATTAGTGTAGTAGTAGTAAAAGCACTTACTTCTACAGGAACGCCTCTTCAAGGAGGTATGCCAAGTGGTCATGCAGCATTAGCATTTGCACTTGCTACATCTATAACTATGATTATAGAAAATCCAATAGTATCAGCTTTGGGATATATAATGGCAATTTTAGTTGCACAAAGCAGAATAGAAGGAAAGATACATACATTTTGGGAGACAGTTGCAGGAGCATTGCTGGGAATATTAGTAGCTATGCTTGTCTTCCAAATAAAAATATTTAATTTTTATTAAAAAAATTTAATTAAATCAAATAGGTAATAGTTAAATTACATCTTTGTGTTA
>CAJKKA010000130.1 GCA_905200315.1 uncultured Clostridium sp. | reverse complement strand
GTAAAAAATTTTTAAAAAAGGATGGCTTAATTTTATTAAGTGATTTTTTCTTTAAAAAAACTGATATAGAGGATGATACATACACTCTTAATTATTGGAACAGAGTATTTTCAGATTTGGATTTAAAAGTAATTAATTTTCAAGATAAAACATCACAGTGGCGAAATTATTTAGGAATGGTACTTTGGGAATATGGAGAATTATCAGGACTTCTTAGAGGTAATCAAAATTCTAAAATAAATAGTAATATACTAAAAAAAGAAACAGGTTATATGTTAGTAACCTTGGGGAAAAAGGATTGATATTATGGATGAATTGTACATGGAAATGTTGGAATTATCATCTAAGGGATATTACTGTAGTCAAGTTATAATAAAAATTATACTAGAGTTGGAAGAAAAGGAAAACAGTGACTTGATAAGAGCTATGGGTGGTTTAATTGGTGGTTTAGGTTTTAATCAAAAAATCTGTGGAGCTCTTACAGGTGGTGTTTGTGCTTTGGGATATTTTGCATCAAAGGGTGAAGATGACGAAATAGAAGATGAAAATTTAAATAAAATGGTAAAGGAATTAATTGATTGGTTTGAAGGAGAAGGAAGTAACAATAAAGGATTAGACTGTAAAGATATACTTGATGGTGATTTTAATAATAAGAATAAAATATGTCCTTCATTAGTAAAAGACACTTTTGAAAAAGTTATAAATATACTAAATGAATATGGATATGAACTATAAAAAAGGAGATACACTAATGAATATATATGAAGAGGGAGTAAGATTATTAGAAAAAAAGCAAAGTTTTGTAATTGCCAGTATTATAAGTAGTACAGGTTCTACACCTAGATCAAAAGGTACTCAGATGATAATAAGGGAAGATGGATCCATATTTGGAACTGTTGGTGGTGGAAAAATGGAAGCTTCTTGTATAGAAAAGAGCTTAGAAGCAATAAAAAATAAAAAATCTTTTGCTTATTATTTTGATTTGAGTAATAAAGATGCTTATAAGTCAGCTATGGTTTGTGGTGGTAGTGGAGAATTACTTATTAATTACATAAGTTTTGAAGATGAAAACAATTTAAATATACTAAGAAAAGCTGCTGAAGTTATAGCTAATAATAAAAAAGGTTGGTTAGTAACAGTATTAAGAGGAGATGCAAAAGATTTTTTATTTGTGGATGATAATAATAATTTATATGGCCAATATAGGGGTAGCGAACTTATGAGAAGAAAATTATCCCATGGTGTAGAAAGATTATCTATTCATGCTGATGCTATAGATGATGAAAGATTTATAATACAAAAAGTACATTCTTCAGGAAAGGCATTTATTTTTGGTGCTGGTCATGTTTCAAAAGAGGTAGCTACTATCCTTGATATGATTGAATTTGAAACCATCGTAATGGATGATAGAGAAGAATTTGCTAATAAAGAAAGATTTCCAAATTCTAAAATAGTAGTTCTTGATAATTTTGAGGAAATAGGAGATTTAGGTATAGATGATGATAGTTATATATTAATAATAACAAGGGGGCATCTATACGATTACAATGTACTTGAGTGGTCTTTAAAAACAAATGCATATTATATAGGTATGATAGGTAGTGCCACAAAAATAGAGATGAGTTATGACAAGCTTAAAAAAGAAGGATTTACGCAAAAAGATATAGATAGAGTTCATGCACCAATAGGAATAAAATTAGCAGCTAAAACACCAGCAGAAATTGCAGTTAGTATAGCAGGTCAGCTTATAAATGAACGAGATGCTAAAGAAAGAAGCTTAAAATAATGAAAATAAATGGATTAATTGTGGCAGCAGGTTTATCATCACGCATGAAGGATTTTAAACCTTTGATGAAAATAGATAATAAACCTCTTATTTTAAATACTATAAATAGTTTGAGACAAAGTAATATTGAAGATATTACTGTAGTAGTGGGATATAGAAAAGATGATTTGAAAGATTTACTGAAAAATGAAAATGTGAATATTGTTTTTAATGAAAATTATAAATCAACTTCCATGTATGATTCTTTTAAATTAGGATTAAAAGAAATTTATAATAAGTGTGACGCTGTAGTATTTTTACCTGGTGATGTGGGATTTACATCTAAATATACTGTTGATTTATTAATAAAAGAGATTATTAAAAATGAGAAAAAAATCATATATCCCATATATAAAAATGAAATAGGTCATCCGCCAATTATATCTTCTAAATGTTTTGAATATTTATTAAATTATGATGGTAATGAAGGTTTAAAAGGTGGTATGAAATATTTTTATCAGGAGTCTATGAAAATATCTACTCCTGATAAATTTATATTATTTGATATGGATTACAAAGAAGATTTTAATAAGGTGAAAAATAGTTATGAAAATAGAGAATATTTATCTTTCGAAGAAGCTCTCTATTTACTTAATTATTTTGATGTACCGACGAATGTAGTAAGACATAGTGAGATGGTTGAAAAAATAGCTGTTGATTTAAGTGAAATTATCAATAAATATAAAAAATGCATAGATGTTAATTTAATAAAATCAGCAGCTCTATTACATGATATTAAAAGATTGGAAAAAGACCATGCTAAAAAAGGTGCAAAACTTTTAAGTGATTTAGGTTATAAGAAGATATCTTCCTTTGTTAAAAATCATATGGAATTGAAAGCGCAAATGGAAGATGAAATAAATGAGGCGAGTATTTTATATTTTGCAGATAAACTGGTTATAGAAGATCAATTTACAAGTATTGAAAAAAGATTTGAAGAAAAATTAAAGAAGTATGATTTAGATGATGTTATAAAAAAAAACATACGTAAAAGATATAATACAACCCTTAAGATAAAATCCAATATTATTTCTATAATTGGAGAAGTGGAATATGAAAAATTGGAGGAAAAATGGAGGCTAAATAATGATTTATCTAAATAACGGAGCTACATCTTGGCCAAAACCCTCATGTGTTTCTGATGCTGTGAAAAAATCTATAGATAATTTGCCAAGTAGTGCACATAGAAGTGGTTTTGAAGAAGAGGAAGAATATAATTGTAAGGAATTATTGGCAAAACTACTTAAAATAGAAGATGCTAATAATATAGTTTATGCAAGTAATGCAACATATGCCTTGAATTTAGCAATTCAAGGATTTGAATTTAATAAAGGTGATAAGGTTTTAACTACTGCTGCGGAACATAACTCTGTTTTAAGACCGCTATATTATCTTCAAAATAAAAATATTATAGAATATGAAATAATGGATGTAAATGAAGAAGGCAAAATAGATGTTACTTTATGGGAAGAAAAAATAAAAAAAATAAAACCTAGAATGGTTGTATTTACCCATGCATCAAATGTGACAGGAGCTGTTAATGATGCAAAAAAACTTACATATATTGCAAAAAAATATAATTGTGTTGTCTTAATGGATGCATCTCAAAGTTTAGGTATAATAGATGTATTTCCAAAAGAGTGGGATATAGATATGGTAGCGTTTACAGGCCATAAATACTTATTAGGGCCTCAAGGAACAGGAGGACTTTATGTATCTCCAAAAATAAAATTAAACCCTCTTTTGCAAGGTGGAACAGGAATATTTAGTGATGAAGAAACTATGCCAGAGAAGATGCCATTGAGATTGGAAGCTGGAACACCAAATGACCCATCTTTTAAAGGTTTAGAAGCTGCATTAAGATGGAGTTTTAAAAATCCTATCAATAAAGAAAATTTGAATCAATTAGTAAGAAAAATAAAAATAGAACTAAAAAAATTAAATGTAAAAGTTATAGATATCCAAGGTGAATCTACACCTGTCATATCTTTTGTGCTTGAGAAATATTCTCCAGGGGAAGTAGGAGAAATTTTACAAATGAGCTACGATATTATTTGTAGAAGTGGATTACACTGTGCACCTTTAATTCATAAATGTATAAATACTTATCCTCAAGGAACTGTAAGAATTAGTTTATCAAGATTTACTACAGAAGAAGAAGTAAACTATTTTATAAATGCTATTAAGGATATTGTAAATGAATAAATTTCATGTAAAAAAAGTAGAAAATTGTTTTAAAGATAGTCAAACCTACGAATATAAGATAAACATGGAAATAAATGAAGGATTTCTTGATAAATTAGAGAATTTAGGTAAGATAGAGATAAAAAATTTTAGACGACCAATATTTATGATTGATTGTGAAAATAAAAATAAAATTAAGGGAGTTCTTAAGTCTAATATTATGAGAGTGAGTTTTCCAGATGATATCTGGGAAATTCGCAAGAAAGAATTTGAAAAGTATTTAGATGAGATATTATAAATAATATGGGAGGCAGTTATGGCAAAAGTAATTGGATTAGTAGAAAGTGTATGCCCTAATTGTTTAAAAAAAATAATGGGACAAAAAGTAGAATATGAAGATGGGGTTTATTTAGAAAAGAATTGTGAAGAACATGGTTTTTTTAAAACTTTAATATGGGAAGGAAAAAACTATGAAGATTGGGGTGGTGTTGAAAAATATACAACTCCAGAAGTTTTAGGTAGTGAAGTAAATAAAGGCTGTCCTTATGATTGTGGTATTTGTAGTGAGCATAGACAAGAAACTTGTTGTGTTTTATTAGAAATAACTAATAGATGTAATTTAAAATGTCCAATTTGCTTTGCATCTTCCAATGAAAATATAAAACCAGACATTTCTCTAGAAAGAATAGGTGAGTATTATGATTATCTTATGGACATCCAAAATTTTAATAGTTACACTATACCAGTTTTCATTTCCATCAACGGCTT
>CAJKKA010000129.1 GCA_905200315.1 uncultured Clostridium sp. | reverse complement strand
CTGGAGTAGGGGGGTATTTTTTTACAAAGGAGTTACGTTCAATTGAGGAAAAAATGAATAAATATGAAGAATTGTTACTTTCAGAGGAAGTTAAAAACATAGCATGGATGATGGATTTTTATATTACTGGTAAGAAAATAGAAAAAATGCTGGAAAGAGGAGAAAACGTCATAGTAGATAGATATACTTTGTCTGCTAAAGTATATGCAGAGTCGACAACAAGTGTAAATATGGATGATTATTTCAGTATATATACTTTATTACCAACACCAGATGTTTGGATTATCGTTGATGTAGAACCTAATATAGCACTTGAGAGAATATATAAAAGAAATAAAAAAATAGCACCATATGAGAATATGGAAGGATTGAAAGCTATTATGAATAAATATTATGAAGTTATTGAAAAGGAGAATTTAAATATAATAAAAATTAATGGAAATTTAGATAGGCAAAAAACAAAAATACAAACAGAAAATGTAATAAAAAAATTTTTAGCTGATAAATAAACAAAAAATGTAAAATGGGCTGTAAAAACTTCAATTACAAAGAAGTTTTTACAGCATTTTTTTATTGGTACTAATGTATAATGAAATAATTTTAGCATTATATAATAGTTCGTATATATTGGAACGAAAGTTCATTTATAAAAAAAGAGAAAATTAATATTATATAAGAGTATATATTATGAAATTAGAGAGGATATAGAATGAAAAGAAAAGAATATGAATTTCTATTAAAAGCAGTATTAATAGAAAAAAAAGAAGAAGAATTAAAGTATATTAATCAAATATTACAAGGACCAATAGATTGGATTGAAGTAATAGGAATAGCTATGAATCATAGGCTATGTGGCTATCTTTATAAAGGACTTACCAAAGAACAAAAAAATAAAATGCCAATGGAATTAAAGAAGAACGTTGAAATGTTAGTATATGGACAATCAGTTAAACAAGAAAAAATGTATAAATATATAAATGAGCTTAATGAGATTTTATTAAGTCACAATATTAGATATGCTGGTTTGAAAGGAATAATTTATGGTACATGTTTGTATACAAAAGGTACAAGGAGATCAAATGATATAGATTTATTAGTTTATGAGGAGGATCTATCTCAGATTGATGAATTATTAAGAAGTGTGGGGTATATTCAGGCGAATGTAAAAGGTGATAAATTAGTCGAAGCAACAAAGCAAGAAAAAATTATACAAAGGATGAATTATCATGATTTAATTCCATATATGAAACAAACAGAAGATGGAATAATCGGAATAGATATTAATTTTTTGTTTGATGGTAAAGATAATTTGATTGATTCTAAAGTGTTTGAGATTGGTACATATATGTATACAGGTAAAGAGTATTCATTCAAAGGATTAGAAATTAATACAAATTTAGCATTTCTTGTTTGTCATTTTTATAGAGAGGCTACTGGAGCATTATGGATGGACAATAAGAGAAATTTAATATTATATAAAATAGTAGATATAGCAAATTATATAAGACATTTTGAGGAACAAATGGATGTTGAAAAAGTGGTTAAATTATTTCAAGAATTGAACATAATAGAAAAAGCTTTATATTCATTTTTAATGATTCAAAAGTTTTATAATCAAAATTTTATTAACGCAGTTATTGATTGTATTTTAAGTAATTATAATGAGATAGGTCAAAAATATGTGAATAATCAGGTCTTTGAAAAATTTTTTGAGGATTCATTTAATTTGGGAAAATAATTAAACAATAAGAAAAGAATAGGAGGAGAAATGAATAAGATAAAAATTGTTCCACCAGATGATATAGATATTGAAGAATTTATAAAGAGCATTGGTTTTGTATCATCTGATATACAAAGTGTCGAAATGAAAGAAGATGGAATTGAAATTGAAATTTCAGATAACAGTTGTGCAGTAGAAATGAGAAAAAGACTTGTTGAAATAATGAAGAAATATACAATCCCAAACAAAATCAGGGAAACTTATTACGAAAAATATTTCAATGATAAAAAATTTTACGATATAAACTCACTAGAAAATGAAGTGTTATTTTTTGACAATGGACAAATTGGTTTTGGTGAAAAAGGAAAATTTTTATTTGATTTTTTGGATTCAAAATTTAGTGAGATCGCATATGAATTGGGAGCTGTTGAAAAACTCTATCCTGTATTATTACCACTGGATGATTATTCTATGACAGGATATGTAAGAAAAACACCACAATATGCAATTTTTTGCTCTACAGTAAATGAGAGTCTTAAGGATTTAGAACAGACTGATGCAGCTATGCATGACAAGAAAGTAAAAGAAATAATAAAGGAACCAAGATTTGCACTGTCTCCGTCGGCTTGCTTTCATACATATATCGAATATAAAGATAAAACGTTAAAGGATAATACAATTGTAACATTTAGGCAGAATGTTTTTAGAAACGAAGGTAGGCTTAATTATAACGAAATAGGACGGTTATGTGATTATCATGTTCGAGAGATAGTTATGATTGGTTCAAATGAATTTATTTTAGAAAGCCGCAATAAGATTATGCAAAAATCCAAAGAATTAATGTCTAAACTACAATTAATAGGGGATATTTCTCTTGCTTCAGATTCATTTGTTGTTCCAAAAATGCAAATGTATAGAAAGATTCAGCATATAGATAAAAGCAAATATGAAATGCACTTAAATATTTCGCCAGATAAATCTATATCAACAGCCTCGTACAATCTTCATGGGAAGGCGTTTACTGATCCATTTAATATATCTGTTGAAAACTGTGACGATACAGTAACAGCTTGTGTAGGGTTTGGATTACAAAGGTGGGTATTAGCATTTTTATTACAACATGGATTAAATGAAGAAAGTTGGCCTGAAGAGGTGAAAAGTGAATATTTTACTAATAAAAAATAAATTGTCGGATAAAAAAGCGTAAATTATAGCAAAACATATTAGCAGAAAAGAGGAGGCAAAATGAAGAATATTCAAGAGGTTGTATTGAGAATACATACAGAAATAATGCATCAGAAAGGAATTAACCAGAAATCCACACCAGATATGGAGATAAGACCTAAAAATGGAATTACATCAGAATCAATCGTTATTTTTATACTTGATTTGGAAGAGGAATTAGGTATTGAATTAGATGATTATCTTTCACAAATTAGAAAAGCAAAGACAATACAAGCATTAATTGATATTGTAAGTAAGGCATGCGAAGATAGTAATAATGAATAAATATTTATAAAATATAGAAATAAGGGTTACTAGATGAAATATATGACTATGTGTGGCGATGTAAGAATAAAAATAATACCAGTCATTAATATAGAGGATATAGAAATGTCATCAATAGCCTATAAGGAAGTACAGAAACTGGTTACATATACATTTGGGCTTTTAGATTGCATAATAGAAAAAGATGAAATGGGAAAACCTTTTTTTCAAAAACATATTGATTATGATTTGAGCATATCTCATACAGATGGATTGGTAGCAGTAGCTGTTGGGAAAAATCATAAAATTGGAATTGATGTGGAAAAAATACATAAAGTCAGTGATACAATAATTGAAAAGTATTATTCTAAAGCAGAAAAGAGGGAGATATTACGAGCCCGAGTAAATGCAGAACTTGTTGAAACAAAAATTTGGACAATGAAAGAGGCATATAGTAAATGTTTGGGAACAGGACTAAATAGGGAATTATTGATGTTGGATATTTATAGTAGAAAAGAAGTTTTAATGGAAACGCAAATTTATAAAGAATACGTTATTACAGTTTGTAGAATGATTGAATCTATGTAATAGCGGAAAAACTTTAGTTGGTAAGAGTTTTATAATGATTACAATAAATTGGAGAAATGATTGATGATAGAAAAATATATTCATGATATTTATAACAAACAAATAGAACATTATGAGGGGTATGAGAGCTTTTGTTATCAAAATTGTCAAAGAATAATATTGGAATATGCATATGGTTCTAACGCAATATTATTTATAAATACCGTGCCATCAATAGAAATTGAAGCTGGGGATAAATTTAGGCTTAGGGAAAAAGATGATTTTAGATCTTTATTACCGTCAGTCAATAAATATACTAATAGATTTTATTATAAAGATGAAGAAAGTACGGAAGATATTTTAAATAGAAATATAAAGTTTATCTATGAAAATAAAAGTCCAATTATTGTCGGAGCAGATACATATTTTTTACCGTATTCGGCTAATTATAAAAAAAGACATGCTAAACATACATTGATACTATGTGGGTTTGATTTGACAAGGAATGTTGTGCATGTAATAGACTGGTATTCACCATGGTTTTACAAAGGAGAAGTTGATATAGAAACTTTTCTTCAAGCAAGAAATTCAAAGAATGAAAAAGACGAATCTTATTATAGTGGAACTCCAATAAAGAATAACTGGGCTTATATTGAGAAAATACCACAATATTCAGCAGATAAACTATTCGATGAAACAATTAAATTATCAAAAAAATTTTATTTCAATGATAGTGATAAAGGAGTAATTGCTGCATTATCGCTATTATTGAAATATATTAGTGTGATGGAAGATGAGACAGACTACAATCGTGTGTTTTATTACATGTACACTTTACTAAACAGGAAAAAGATATTTTTACAATATATTGAATATTATTCAAATTTAAAACAATTAGATAGAAACACAATATTTATTACACAGTTGAAGAAAAATATTGCAAATTGGGATGTGATTGTAATTTTATTATTAAAGCAATCGAAAAGATATAATGTAAAAACACGAAATCATTTAATTGATAAAATTAGTAAGTCGATTAGTGAGGAATTAATAATGATTCAAACGATTGAGAAACTTTTTTGAAAGAGGAGA
>CAJKKA010000128.1 GCA_905200315.1 uncultured Clostridium sp. | reverse complement strand
GACACAAATATATGTAATAATTGTGGACGTTGTGTCGGAAAATGTCCATTTGGTGTAGTCGATGAAGGTACACCGGGATACAAACTTTATATAGGTGGTAGATGGGGCAAAAAAATCTCTATAGGAAAACCACTAACTACAATTTTTAAAACACAAGAAGAAGTTCTAGACGTTATGGAAAAAGCAATCTTACTATATAAAGATCAAGGTATAAAAGGTGAGCGTTTTGAAGAAACAATAAAACGTATCGGCTTTGAAAATATAGAAGAACAACTTTTAGACGACGATTTATTAAATAGAAAAGATGAAATACTAAACAAAGAGCTAGCATTAGCAAAATAAAAGTTTATATATAAAATAAAATTAAAAAATTTAATATATTTACAATTAAATTATCAAAAGAGGTTATCAATATCCAGATAACCTCTTTTTTAATATAAAATTATACTTATTTTTTAAAAATACATGTCTGGAATCCATGAAATCACGTATTCATAATCTGTTTTTATATTTGGATTCAATATTTTAAATCTTCCTTTTACCATTTGTTCCTCAAATACACTATCTAAATGGCAAAGAGCGATTCCCATATCTATTTTATTGATATCTTTAGTTTTAGTGCTGTAAAAATGAAGTCCATCATCATTTAGTACAACTCTCCATGGCTGACAATTTAGTGAAGATGGAGCAAGACGAACTGCCTCTAATGCATCTGAATAAATTCCCGCATCTTTTTTTGTAAGAGGGGTATAAAAATCGTCTTTGTGAAATAATGAACTAAATGAATCTCTTTTGTTGTGGTTATTTCCAATTAAAAATCCTATTGGACTTCTTCTGCCGCCTTCATACCCAACAGGTGATACAACCGGTAGAACATACCCATCTTTAAGTTCAACAGCTTTTGCAAATTTCCCTTTATTAAAAGTTCCACCAAGCCAAACTGTACCAAGTCCAAGTGAAGTACAATATAAGATAACTTTTTCAAAAGTATAACCAAGTGCTTCGAGTGTAAGGGGTTTATCCTCACAATAAGCAGCCAAGAAATAACTTGGATTTTTGATAACGCCATATGTACCCAGCTTTTCATTGTGATATCCGTCTGGTTTTAAAAGTTTAATTTGAATTTTCTTGTTGAATGGATTTGTAACACTATCGATATAAGTTTGAATTTTTTCTATAATACTTTCATCTATCGGATTATTGCTATAAGTCCTGACAGAATGTCTACTTTTTATAACTTCAAGAATAGATTGTTTCATAGGATGAACCTCCTTAATTTACACAAATATGATATAAGAAAATAATAATTTAAGCTATTTTAAAATATAAATTTTCTTATACTTAAATTATAACATGAAAACCTAATTCTTGAAGAAAATGTAGTTATCTAAATTAATCACTTCAATATAACATAAAATATATTAGATAGTGCTATAATGTAATAAATAAGGGGGGAGCGAAATGTTTAACCTACCGTACAATAAATTTCACAAAACACTAGAAATAGTAACTTTTATTTTGCTGTTAGCACAAATTGTATATACTGCTGTTTTATATCCGCAGTTGCCGAGCAAAATACCATCACATTTTAACTTAGAAGGACAAATAGATGGTTGGTCAGGAAAAGGATCGATAATAATACTTGTTATAGTTAATGTAGCATTATATATACTGCTTACTGTTACAATGTTTTTTCCAAGATTGTGGAATGTGCCGGTCAAAATTACAGATAAAAACAAAGGTATAGTGTTTAATTATACTATTAATATGGTTTTATTAGATAAACTTATCTTAGTTATGAGCTTTTCTTATATAACATATTGCTCAATTTCAGCAACTAAAATGGGGTGGTGGTTTACGCCAGTTATGCTTGTAGGAGTTTTGGGGGTGACTTTTTACTATACCTTTAAATTATTTCTAGTTAAATAATAAATAAGAAGTTTTTAATTGAATAGGAGATAAGACAATAAGGAGAAGAATATGAAAAATTACGATGCTTATATATTTGATTTTGATTATACATTAGCAGATGCAACAGACCCAGTAGTGGACAGTTTCACATATGCACTTGAAAAAATGAATTTAAAAAAGGCAACTCGCCAAGATATAATAAATACAATAGGAATACCAATAGGGGAGTCATATACAATTTTGACAGGTGATGATTCAGAAGAGGGTATAGATTTATTTAAAAAATATCAAAAGGAAAAATCAGATGAAATAACAGTTCCAAATACAGTTTTTATAGGTGGAGCAAGAAAAGTTTTAGAAACTCTTAAAAATAGAGGCAAAAAAATTGGAATAGTTTCATCTCGTTGGGGACAGAGAATAAACGACGTATTTGAAAATCTAGGATGTAGAGAATTAATTGACTTTATAATAGGAACAGAACATGTTGAAAATTATAAACCAAATCCAGAGGGATTATTTAAAATGATAGAAATGATGAAATGCGAATCTCCAATTTATATCGGAGACAGTTATATAGATGCAAAAGCGGCACAAAACGCCAATATAGATTTTGTCGGCGTGACAACTGGCACAACATCAAGGAAGAATTTAGAATCATACCCACATGTGGCAGTATTAGATAATTTAGAGGAGCTTTTAGAGATATAGTGTAATTAATAGATTTACATCTATGTTTAAGGAAAAAAATTCCTTGACTTTTTCTTATATCAGTATCTACAGCAGCAGTAACAGCATACGGAGTTTATTATAAAATACAACAATTTGTATTTTTCGCAGCATTCGGTTTAAACAACGCAATCATTCCAATTGTTTCATTTAACTATGGAATGAGAAATAAACAAAGAGTAAAAGAAGGAATATTCTACGGCATGATGTATACACTAATTATCATGGGTATAGGGTTAGCATTTTTACAAATTTTTGCACATCAAGTCGCAGGTATATTTGCATTATCTCCAGATATACAAAAATTATGCATAACTTCTATAAGAATTATAACAATAGGATATTTATTCGCCGGCGCAAACATCGCCTACCAAGGAATATTCCAAGCACTAGGATGTGGTGTCCAATCACTAATAATCTCATTACTTAGATTAATAGCAATAGCCCTACCACTCGCATGGTTATTTACAAAAATACCAAACTCAGAAAATGTAATTTGGTGGGCATTCCCAATAGCAGAAGGATTCGCACTAATTGTCGCTGTATTTATAATGAAAAAAATCAATAAAGATAAAGTAAAAGAACTCGCATAATAACAGATTTAAAAATATAAGAATGTCTGTTAAATCCTCTCGCTATATAATGTATGGATTTTTGAAAAAACTTTAATTAAAATTTTAATTTTATGTCAAAACTAAAGTAGTAAGAAATTATGTGTTATTATAATAGTAGATAGATTATAAAGAGAGGTGACTTAAATGTCTATGAAAAGAGCGAATGTTGTAAGCCCTGTGCAATAATTTAGAAAACATGTTGTATAGGGCAAGTTTATAAAAACTTAATTAAAAAATTTGCGCATGTTTTCTTAAAATTATTGCTTTTAGTTTACAAAATAAATGTAGATAGGAGCAAGGGTTTATGAAATACAAAAAAGCGCAGGATGTATTACCTCAATATATGATTGAAGATTTGCAGAAATATATAGAAGGTGGTTATCTTTATATACCTAAAAAAGAAGAGAATAAAAAGTCTTGGGGAGAAAATACGAGTACTAAAGATGAATTAAATAAAAGAAATAAAGAAATCGCCAAAAAACATAAAAATGGGAAAACTATAGAAGAATTGGCTGATGAATATTATTTAACTGGATATAGTATAAGACGAATTATTAAAAAGGTAGATTTATAAGTATAGTAATTAAAAGAATATATGTAGTAAAGAAAATATATAGTAATTAAAAAATATATATTAATTGAGATAAATATATGGCTATTGCAGAGATATTGCAATAGCCTTTTTGTTATTTTTAATTCCAATAAAAAAGTGTATATTAAATTTGTAAATTGGAAATTAAATTTAATGTTTACTTTTTAGTATTTAGATGAATTATAAAATTAACATGTTTAATTCAGAAATATTTGTGTTCTTGTGCACAATGTAAAAAGGGAGTAATTTATAAATATAAGTACTTTTAAAGAAAGGGGTGCTAATATGAGTATTTTAAACGTGGAAAATATGACTCAAGGTTTTGGGGATAAAATTATTTTTAATAATGTCAATTTCAAATTAGAAAAAAATGAGCATATTGGTCTTGTAGGGGCAAATGGTGAGGGCAAAACTACTTTTTTTAAACTTATTACAAATGAGCTACTTCCCGACAGTGGCACAATTTATTGGAATAATAAAGTTAGTATTGGATATATGGATCAAAATGTTAATATAAATAATTATCCGACAGTTAGGGAATTTTTACAAAGTGCTTTTGCGGATTTATATAAAATAGAGGAGAATTTAAACGAACTTTATAATAAAATGTCGACATCTAATGATATTGAACTTGAAAAAATAACACAGAAAGTATCAACCTTACAAGGGATGCTAGAAGATAGTGATTTTTATAGTATTGATTCAAAGATAGATGCGATTTCATACGGAATAGGAATAAATGATTTTATGTATAATAAGTCAGATGAATTGAGCGGAGGGCAAAGGAGCAAGGTTCTTTTGGCAAAGATGTTACTCGAAAAACCAGATATTTTGTTGCTTGATGAACCGACAAATCATTTAGACGTAGATGCAAAGGAAGAATTAAAAAGAGCTCTTATAAATTATGAGGGTAGTATAGTTTTAGTAAGTCACGATAGAGATTTTTACAAAGATATTGTGACTACAGTTTGGAATTGTGAAAACTGGATAATATAAAGTCTGTAAACACCATATATAGTAAAAGATAAAAAACATCTACTATATATGGT
>CAJKKA010000127.1 GCA_905200315.1 uncultured Clostridium sp. | reverse complement strand
GCACCGATAGTTATTGGAACTATTGCTGCTGTCTCACCTATACTTGTTCCAATTAAAAATCTAGTAAATGGTATTAATGCAACTAATAATATAATAAATGGGAAACTTCTCACAATATTTACTACAAATCCAACTACTGAATATACATATTTATTTGGTTTTAATCCTTTTGGTTTAGTTAAAACTAATATGATTGCTAATATAAATCCTAAAATTGTGGCGATTATAGTCGGTACAATTATCATATACATTGTTTGTAAAAATGCATCCCCTAGTATTTCTGTCAAATACTGATGTAATGTTGTTTTATTTGTCATTTTTTATTTCCTCCCACTTAATATTTTTTTCATCAAGATATCTCTTAACTGCATTTGCATAGTGATCCTTGACTGTTATTATTAAAGAACCTAAAACATCTTCTCTGAATTTTTCTAGTTTTCCATAACTTATATTAAAGTCAAAGTCTAGAGTTCTAGCCATATTTGTTATTATATTTTGATTTGCAATTTCTTTAGGGAATATTATTTTTATATTTGTTCCCTCAGGAAGAACTATTTGCTCATCTCCCATTAATGCTTTTAATCCAGCTGTATTATTTAAGAATAAATCTTCTGTATTTTCTATTTCTAAAACTCTACCGCCTTCCATAACTGCAACCTTTGTACAAATTTGTTTTACAACTTCCATTTGGTGAGTTACGACGATTATTGTTATATTCATTTTTTCATTTATATCTTGTAATAAAGCTAAGATTGATTTTGTTGTATTTGGGTCTAATGCTGAAGTTGCTTCATCACAAAGTAAAACTTTTGGTTCAAGCGCTAATGCTCTTGCTATTGCAACCCTTTGTTTTTGACCACCACTTAGGTTTCTAGGTTTCGCATCTCTTTTATCTGCTAGTCCTACTAATTCAAGTAAATTCATAACCCTTTTTTCAATTTCTGCTTTTGAATATTTAAAACATTCTAGAGGTAATGCAACATTTTCAAATACTGTTTTTCTCTCTAATAGTGAGAAATGTTGGAATATCATTCCTAAGTTTTTTCTAAGTTCCCTTATTTCTTTTTCAGTTAAATCTTTTACTTCTTGTCCTTCTACTGTAAGACTTCCATCTCTATAATCTTCAAGTCCATTTATACATCTAAGTAAAGTTGATTTTCCAGCTCCACTATGTCCGATAATCCCGAAAATTTCAC
Organism: uncultured Clostridium sp.; assembly: GCA_905200315.1. Next base: position 3,707 of record CAJKKA010000127.1, on the reverse strand, counting down.
CTTTTGAAATTTCCATATCTACATTTTTTAATATCTGTACATCTCCATAATATTTATTAAGATTTTGTATCTTTATCATTGAATTTCTTCCTTTCTAGCAATATATAAAATTTTTCTTTTATTTAGACAATTTTATATATTTTGTAAAATTTTTATATTTCTGTGAAACTATATCGTATTTTCTATATTTATTCTCTTTTTCAAGTATTAAAAAAGCCCGAGTATAAACTCAGGCTATCATAATCTGTTTATACTCATCTTTCAACTAAAAAAGTTGCAGGATTTAGCACCATATATTAAAAATATTGGTTGCTGGGTTTCACAGGGCCAGTCCCTCCACCACTCTTGATAAGAGTTTTTCAATTGTTATGTTATTAATGATATACGAGCTATAAATAATTGTCAACATATTTTTCGACATTTTATTTTATTTTTTACTAAATAATAAATTTTATACTGCCGTATCTGTTGAAATTGCTTTATTATATATTATAATATTTTTTTATTTTGCATTATATTATATCTCTTGCACTTGTTTCAAGATTATCTTTTAATTGTATAATCTCTCCAATTTGTATATCATTTATATTATCTCGTTTTGTTTTTTTTATCAATTTTTTTAGGTTTCTTAAATTGCCTTTTATCTCAGATTTTTTGCTTCTATCCATTCCAAATTTTGAATGATCTAATCCTTCTTCGACTTTATACATAAGAGATTCTGCATCATTTAAAATATCTATATATTCTTTTCTCTTGTCATCTTCACATTCATAAGATTTTGCATCTCTAATAGCCCTTTGTATATCTTCTTCAGATAAATTTGAACTTGCTGTTATAGTTATGCTTTGGCTGTTTCCATTTTTAAGATCTTTTGCTGAAACATTTAGTATTCCATTTGCATCTATTTCAAATGTAACCTCAATTTGAGGAACACCCCTCATCGCTCTTTTTATACCTTTTAATTTAAATTCCCCGATTAATTTATTATCTTTTGCAAATCTTCTTTCTCCTTGTAATACTTTTATATCAACACTTGTTTGGAAATTTGCTGCCGTTGTAAATATTTGACTGTATTTTGTTGGTATAGTTGAATTCCTTCCAATAAGTCTTGTCGATACTCCTCCCATAGTTTCAATAGAAAGAGATAATGGTGTTACATCTAATAATAAAACTTCATTTAATCCAGGTTCACCACTCAATTTTCCACCTTGAATAGCAGCTCCTAATGCAACACATTCATCTGGGTTTAAACTTTTATTTGGTTCTTTTCCTGTTATTTGTTTTACCTTTTCTTGAACAGCTTTTATTCTTGTTGAACCTCCAACTAATAATATCTTTTCAAGCTCGCTAGCTAATACTCCTGCATCATTTAGTGCATTTTTAACAGGAATAACTGTTCTCTCAACTAAATCATATGTTAATTCGTCAAATTTTGCTCTAGTAAGAGTTATATCCATATGTTTTGGTCCATCTTTTCCAACTGCTATAAATGGTAAGTTTATATTAGTTGACATAGCACTTGAAAGCTCTTTTTTAGCTTTTTCAGCTTCTTCTTTAACCCTTTGAAGCGCAACTACATCTTTTGATAAATCAATTCCTTCAATCTTTTTAAATTCTTCGATTAAATAATCTGCCACTTGTTTATCAAAATCATCTCCCCCAAGATGATTGTCACCACAAGTTGCAAGTACCTCGATTACTCCATCTCCTATTTCAATTATAGATACATCAAAAGTTCCCCCTCCTAAGTCATATACCATTATCTTTTGTGAAGATTCATTATCAAGCCCATAAGATAATGCTGCTGCAGTTGGTTCATTTATTATACGTTTAACTTCCAGTCCTGCAATTTTACCAGCATCACTCGTTGCTTTTCTTTGTGAATCGTTGAAATAGGCAGGAACAGTTATTACTGCCTCATTTACAGTTTCTCCAAGATAACTTTCTGCATCTTTTTTTAATTTTGTTAAAATCATTGCAGAAATTTCTTCAGGAGATAAATTTTTATTATCTATTTTCACAGTATAATTAGTCCCCATATGTCTTTTTATCGATGAAATTGTTCTGTCTGTATTAGTAACACTCTGTCTTTTTGCAGTATCACCGATTAATTTTTCTCCATTTTTTGAAAAAGCTACTACCGATGGTGTAGTTCTAAATCCTTCTGCATTAGATATAATTGCTGGAGAGCCACCTTCCATAACAGCTACACATGAATTTGTTGTCCCTAAATCAATCCCAATTATTTTACTCACTTTAACTGCCTCCTATTTCTATGATTATCTGCAACATACCATACCACCATTACAACAGCAGTTACATGCTAAATTTAACATACAAAGTTGGCAACAGTAGTCATTTATACCTCCACTTGGATATCCATATGTTCTTTGTTGTTTGTTATACCAACTTCCCCTTCCTTCAAGAATATCTACTAATCTTTGGTATTGTATGTTATTTGGCTCCATATTAAGAGCTATTTTGGCTTCTTCAAGTGCTTTTATATTGTTTCCTAATTTATAGTTAACATTTGCACTGTAGTAATACCATTTTGATGTTCTATTTTCTATATTATCAAGTACATTTCTCGCTTCTTTATAATAACCACTATTAAAATAATTAAGTGCTGCTCTTAAATGTACATCTTCTTCTTGCTCAAAATTAGAATTATATCCACCTTCGTTTTGCCCCCTTGTATCAAACCCAAATGCCCTAAAAAAGTCTTCAAAATCGCCAAAATCTTGTTGATTACCATAACCATTTCCATCATAATTGTTTCCATAACCGCCATAGCTATTGCCACCATATCCACTTTGATTTCCATAGCTATAATCTCCAGATGTATTGGAACCACCATTTTTCATCTTCATTATAGTTTGATAGGCCTGTTGTATTTCTTTAAACTTTTCTTCGTATTGGTCTTTATTTGGATTATTTATATTGGCATCTGGATGATATTTTTTGCTTAATTTTCTATATGCCTTCTTAATCTCTTCTTTAGAAGCATCTCTAGACACTCCCAAGACCTGATAAGGATCAGTCATTTTTTTCTTCCTCCACTTGTCTTCTCTTATTTCTAATTGTTTTGAATTTTGCCCAAACCCCAGAATATAAAATATTTCTAAGTATATCTACATCTTCAATAATAGGAAGATTTTCAAATTCCCTGGCACATTCTGAAATCATCATTGTTAGAATTCTTTCTACAAAATTATCAAAGTCTTCATTTTTATAAATATCTTTAAAAGGATTGTAATTCCCCTTTTTTAAATCCTTTTCTATATCTTCATATGCATCTATGATGTATATATATTTTCCAAGGAAAAATCCCATCCTAGATAAACATTCTTTCCATTCATCTTCCTTGTATAAAAATAATTCAGCCATTAATTCACCTGAATATGATGAAATAATATCTATATCGTATTCTTTCTTTTTCTCATAATCACTACTTTTTCGTAGTATTTTTTCTAGTTTTTCTGTTTTTTTTGGGTACTTCTTTTTTATTTTTTTAACTTTGTTTTTTATAAAAAAAGTGTATATCTTTCTGCTTAGTTTTTTTTCATCTTCCCAATCGTCAATACAGTTTAGATATGCTAAAAATAAATTCATATCAGCTATATAATCTGTAATTTTATTAGTTCTTTTTATATATAGCAGACAGACTGCTCTATGTTGCAAATCAGGAGGGCGTGACGCTGAGCGAC
>CAJKKA010000126.1 GCA_905200315.1 uncultured Clostridium sp. | reverse complement strand
ACTTCTAAAATAACTCATACATCAAACTTGTTTTTTTCACAAGTTATGATTGATGAATTAGAATCACCAGGATTTTATGAAGAAGTTGAAGCTAAAGGAAAATATATAAAAGACTATATTAAAAATTTAAACAGTGATAAAGTAGTAGAAGTAAGAGGAAAAGGTCTTATGATAGGCATTGAATTAAATATAAATGCACATGAGATAATAGATAAATGTGTTGAAGATGGTGTGTTATTTATAAAAATTGGTGATCATGTCATAAGAATGTTGCGCCTTTAGTAATTACTTATGATGAAATAAATAAAAGTTTAAAAATTTAAAAAAATATTTATAAAATATATCAAAGAAAATTATAGAGTTGTAAAAGATAAAATAATATCTTTCAGCTCCTTTTTATTTTATTTACAGAATATAAAAAATTACTGAAATGTAAACAAATAGACTATACTTTTATTAAGGAATTAAAATTTAAGGGTTTTATTTGAAAATTAATTAAAGGGATATAATAATAACAATAATTACTTACAAAAGGAGATTATTATGGATATAATAGAAAACTTAAGAGTACAAGGGGTAAAAGAATCTCTTATTGAAGATGTATTACATTTTAGAAAAGAATTTAAAGTTGATGATGAAGTGAAGCATAGGATAACAAAATCACCAGCTTTTTATATTGGGAAAGATATATTATCCATGTGCATAGCTGCAATTTTGGAAGAAGAAAATATATTATTATCTGGCCCTAAGGCTACAGGGAAAAATTTACTTTCGGATAATTTATCTGAAATATTTGGAAGACCACAGTGGAATACTTCTTTTCATATAAATACAGATAGTTCATCACTAATTGGAACAGATACTTTTATTGATAATGAAGTAAAACTTAGAAGAGGGTCTGTTTATGAATGTGCAATTCATGGTGGATTTGGAGTATTTGATGAAATCAATATGGCAAAAAATGATGCCATAGTTGTAGTACATTCTGCGCTAGACTACAGAAGAGTTATAGATGTGCCTGGATATGAAAGAATAAATCTTCATAAAGCAACTAGATTTATAGGGACTATGAACTATGAATATGCAGGAACTAAGGAGCTAAATGAAGCTTTAGTTTCTAGATTTTTAGTAATAGATATACCACCAGTAAATGAAGAGAAACTTATGATGATATTAAAAAGAGAATTTCCATGTACAGACGAAGAAAAGCTAAATCAATTTGCAGGTATTTTTTTAGATTTACAATTAAAATCACAAAATGGTGAAATTTCTACAAAAGCCATAGACTTAAGGGGGTTAATAGGAGCATTAAAAACTATTAAAAGGGGACTTAAACCTACTCTTGGCATAAATATGGGACTTACAGGGAAAACTTTTGATATTTATGAAAAAGAAATAGTTGATGACATCATTAGAACGAGAATACCAGAAAAATGGGAAAGTAAAGATATATTCCCTAATTTAAAATAACCTGAAGTAGGTGATAAAATGAGTAGAAATACAAATTGGATATATAATGACTATGAATTTGAAAATAGGGTTAATAATCTGGCTTGGACTATTTCTGGTATGTATGATGAAGACCTAGATTCAAGTGAAAAAGACTATTCTTCTAAGGATGTTTCTTTATACTTTGCCATAATTGCTGGAGCAAGAAGAAAATATTTGGATTGGAATATTATAAAAAGATATATAATGAGTAGAATAAAAAAATCTTATAATAAAGATATTTTATATACTTTAATAGAACTTATTTTAAATTCTGTTGTAGAAGATAAGGTGATAAATGAAAGACCAGGTGTGGAGGAAATTAGAAATAAGGCATACAAAGATGTGCTTAAAAATTACAGTAAAATACATCAAGAAGACATACTTCAGACTTTGAGATATACATTCATACTTCAATCAATGGACAAACACCCAGCTGTAGATGGACTTACGAGAAGAATAATTAAAGATATAAAATCAATTGATTGTAATGAGGATTTGATAAATATTTTAAAAAAAATAGATGAAATTTACTTAACTTATTTTGAATTTATAATAAATTCTCAAATAGAAACTGGTAAAATAAATGAAAAAGATATTAAAAATGTAGATATAGATTTTGATACTTTTTCTGATTTTATGTATGAAGAATTATATATGGATGAAGATGCAGAAACTATTGAAAGTGAAATAAATAATATAAGCAATTCAATGATAGTAGAAAATCTTGGTGATATGGATAGTACAAATTTAGAAAAATCAAAAAATAGAGTTATATATGTGGATGAAGAAATGGCTCAAAAAATTTATGATAAAGTTGAGTACTATTATGGAAAAGCATTTTTAAGTGAAAGTGAAATAAGAAAACTTGAAACAAAACATTGTAGAAATGTTCATGAAGGATGCAGGATTCACTTTACAGATGGTGTTTTACGTTCAGAATGTAATAATGTATTTCAGTTAAAATATGTTACGAGACAAAAAGAAAATAACTTATATAAATATAGGGACAATATAAAACTGCACAAAAGAAGTATTAATAAATTAAAAGAAAGTATATCTAGAATTTTAATAGAAGAAAGCGCCACAGATAGAATATTATCAGATGGAGGTACTATTTGTGCAAATAGAGCTTGGAGAATAGGAAGAAGTAATAACACAAAAGTTTTCTATAAAGATATTAAAAATGAAAAAGGTAAGTATGTAATAGATATTCTTTTAGATGCCAGTGGTTCACAAAGTAGAAACCAATTTAATGTGGCCATACAAGCGTATATAATTGCGACAGCTCTTACTTTAGTTGGAATACCAAATAGAGTTATGGGATATTTAAGTTTTTTGGACTATACAGTTTTAAAAAGATATAGGGATTATAATGATAGTACAAAATCATGTGAAAATATTTTTGAATATTTTGCAGCTGGAAATAATCGAGATGGTTTAGCAATAAAAGCAACTTGTGATGCTTTGTTAGAAAGAGAAGAAGAAAATAAAATTCTCATAGTGCTTAGTGATGGAAAGCCTAATGACGTTAAAATTGGAAATGACAGATCAAGAAGTTTAAGAGGTGAATCATCATATAAAGGTATTGTGGGAATAAAAGACACAGCATTAGAAGTTAGGAAAGCTAGAAAGCAAGGAATTCTTGTATTAGGTGTTTTTACAGGAAAAGAAAAAGATTTAGAAGCTGAAAAAATTATATATGGAAAAGATTTCATTTATACGAAAGATATTGAAAGATTTTCTGATATTGTTGCCATGTATTTGAAAAAAATAATAAAGAATTAAAAGGATAAAAATTAATTTATAAATATAGTAAAATTTAACCAAATACAAATTTATTGTGCTATACTTATATTAATGAAAAATTAATAATAAAAAGTATTTTAGGTTCTTGAAAAAGATTAATAGGGAAAGAGGTTAAATTCCTCTACAGCCCCCGCTACTGTAATGTGGACGAAACTTTTTAACCACTGTGAATTTTCATGGGAAGGGAAGGAGTAGGATGAAGCTAAGCCAGGAGACCTGCCTATAATAAAAAGTGATTTCTTCGGGGAAGGAGAAGTATCTTACATATGAATTTTATTTGAAGATATTAGTGCCTAACTTGAAGTTAGGCACTTTTTAATTTAAATATGCCCTCAACCTATTTTATTTCAAAATAGTTTGAAAATAGAATAACCCTTAACCTAAGCCTTAGGATTCTCCAAAATCCTAAGGTATTTTTTATGTAGTTGTATTTTATATTTTATTCATGGCAATTATTATAGTATTATGAAATTTGAAGAAAATTAAGAATTAGATTAAAATATATCTATATGAGAGCTGTAGGAGGAAATATATGATTTCAGATATAATAGAAAAATTAAATCCAGCTCAGAGAGAAGCAGTAGAAAATACAGAAGGTCCTGTATTAATACTTGCTGGAGCTGGATCAGGAAAGACAAGAGTTTTAACTACTAGAATAGGTTATCTTATGGAAGATAAAAATGTTAAGGCTGAAAATATTTTGGCTATAACATTTACAAATAAGGCAGCTAATGAGATGAGAGAAAGGGTAGAAGAAACTTTAGAAGGTACAGATACTAAAGAAATGTGGATTACAACATTCCACTCTTGCTGTGTGCGTATACTTAGAAAAAGTATAAATAAAATTGGTTATAATAGAAGTTTTGTAATTTATGACAGTCCAGATCAAATAACTTTGATTAAAGATTGTATGAGAGAATTAGATATAAGTGATAAAGCATTTGACCCTAAATATGTGTTAAGTTGTATATCTAATGCAAAGGATAAATTATATTCTCCTAAAAAATATATGCAATTAAATGAAGGTGATATTTCTAAAACAAAAATTGGAGAAATTTATGCCCTATATCAAGATCGTTTAAAAAGAAATAGTGCGCTAGATTTTGATGATTTAATAATGAAAACAGTGGAGTTATTTAATGAGTGTCCAGATATTTTAGATTTTTATAGAAATAAATTTAGATATATAATGGTTGACGAATATCAAGATACAAGTAAAGCTCAATATGAATTAATAAAATTATTAGCTAAACAACATCAAAATATTTGTGTTGTTGGTGATGATGATCAAAGTATTTATGGTTGGAGAGGTGCAGATATAAGAAATATCCTGGAATTTGAGAGGGATTATGATAATGTTAAAATAGTAAAACTTGAACAAAATTATAGATCAACTCAAGTTATACTAGATGCTGCAAATCATGTTATAGCAAATAATACAGAAAGAAAAAGAAAGAAACTTTGGAGTGACAAAAAAGAAGGCCAACTTATAAAAATTCAATTGGCAGAAAATGAAATTGAAGAAGGAGACTTCATATCAAATACTATTAATTATATGAGAAGGTATGAAGATAGAGAATATAAGGACTTTGCTGTTTTATACAGAGCAAATGCCCAAGCTCGTTC
>CAJKKA010000125.1 GCA_905200315.1 uncultured Clostridium sp. | reverse complement strand
AATTCACATGAATTACTGACTTTTATAGGTTCATTTTTTACAGCCAATTTTCCAATTCTTTTAACACTTATAATTTCTGCAAGTATTGATATTGCTATTTCTTCAGGAGTCACTGCCCCTATATTAAGTCCTATTGGAGAATATATATTTTCAATTTTTTCTTTTGAATATCCCTCTTCAATTAATTCCTCTTTCATGATTTTAACTCTTCTTTTTGAACCAATCATTCCAATATAATTTAATTCATCTAAAGATAAAATTTTCTCTAAACAAAACTTATCATGTTTATGACCTCTAGTAACTATTACAACATAGTCCTCTTCATGTATATCTAAAATTTCAAAAGCATTTTCAAAAGTATTGCAAATCACTTGTATATCATCTCCAAATTTTTCCTTGTTTGCAAAATACGGTCTGTCATCGACTACAATTGTATTAAACCCTACTTTTGATGCAAAATGACATAAATGATATCCAACATGTCCTGCTCCGAATACAATAAGCCTATGCTCCCTTTTAAAAACTTCTGCAAGTACACTTTCTTCGTTGTTTATTTTAATATTTGCTATTAAATTTTTTTCCTTCGCCTTATTTACATATTCTAAGTTTTTTCCTTCTAATTCTTCTAAATTATATATATTTTTTTCGACTTTTTTTGTTTCTAAATTATACTTTGTTATAAGTGCTACTTCCTCGCCCTTATTTAAATCTTCTAATAATGTTTTGTATATTTCTGTGCCCATTTTATCACCTTTACTGAAATATTTTTATATTCTTTATAAAACACATATTTAATAGCGCTTCTAAAACCCCGCCACCTATACATCTAGCTTTATCTGAAATTTTATAACAGTTTTGTAATTCTTCTTTTCTTGGATCTATATCTGCAATTTTAAGACCTTTTTTAACATATGTTTTATCATATATTATTCCTCTTAAAATTCCACTTAAAGATGCATATACATTTTCACTTCCTACCTTTGCTATAATTTGACCTTTTTCAACATAATCTGCAATATGACTTATATTATTTATAACTCCTTCTGCCGGTGAGTGTATCACTCTTTCTTTGGAATATCCCTTTATATCTCCTGGTATTCCCGTGTTTTTTGCTGCATAGCCTTCGTATATAATTCTACCTAAATTATGCCCTCTTTTTGTTTCAATTACTGCATCTACATCTTTTCCTGCATAAAATCCAGGCCCTAAAGCAATTGTAATTGGAGCCATATTTTTATTTGTTCCGATATTTTTTTTCGCTATTATAGCATCTATTAAAGCTATTGGTTTTATTTCATCTAGTATTTCACACTTTTCATCTATAATTAAAGGTACATCTCCATCTTCAAAAATGCGTTTTATTTCATCTATATTTTTTGCCAATCTACATTTAATTCCTTCAACTTCCATTTCATTTTCAAATACAGCATTACAAAACGACACAGTCCTTCTTATCGCTGTTGGATGTTCACATTCTAATACTAGTACTTTTATATTACATCTATGTAATTTATGAATAACTCCACTTGCCAAATCGCCTCCACCGCGCACTATTACTATATTATCCATAATTATATCTCTCCTATTTTATCTATAACTTGTAAAAACAACATCTATATTAGATTTTTTACATAAATTTGCTATGTTCTTACATAATTCTAGATTTTCTTCTTTATCTACTTTATTTATTATTACTTTATATTTGCAATTCACATTTTTTTTTAGTCCATTTTCATGTTGAGCTATTTCAACTAAATCTTTATAATCTATAATTTCATCTAAATCTTTTCTTAATAATTTTGATACTAATTCTGGTCTATGACATATATCTTTTATTTTCTTATTTATACTATCAAACCCCATAATACCAATTACTAAGTTTGTTTCTTTTATTATTACAGGTTCATTGTCTTTAGGTGCTTTAAGCGGCAGTTTTTTAGATCCATCTCCTTCTATTAATATAAAATCTCCAAGTAAAATAATTTTTTTTAAAAAATCAAAATCTAAACTTTTTACTTTGTATTCATTTTCCTTCTTTCCTACTTTAATTAGAAAAATTTTTTTCAGAATATTTTCAATTTTCTTTATATCACTATCTTTTTCTATCAATATAAAATCTTTGTCAAATACCATATGTGTAGTTGTAGTTATAATTGTTTTTTTATTTAAATTTGAAAATTCTTTTCCAAGTTCAAATATTGTACTTGTCTTCCCACCAGCTCCTACTAATGTTATTATTTTATCTTTTTCTAAATCTATATCTAATGCCTGAATCAAATTTTTTTCGTAGCTAATACTTCCTTTTTTATAGGAGTAAATTTTCATAAAAATCACCTTTGTTTATCTTAAAGTTGATACTTAAAATCTATATCTATAACTTCTTTTTCACTTAAAATTTTAAATGTAAATAAGTCATTTAAATTTTCTAAAATTATCTTTTTTCCACCTTTATCACCACTTAAATTTAATAATTTTTGTTTATATTTACTTGTAAAAATAGTGGGATTTAATAAAATATCATTATTACTTACACACCCTAAATTTTTTTTACTTTTTACAAATTGATTTATAAATTTATCTATAGTTTCTTTTTTTATATAAGGTTGGTCACATACAATAAACATATATGTATTATTAGATGAATTTGAAACTCCCAGTTTTATAGACTGGGAAATTCCAAATTCACTATTGTTATTTTTTACAACTTTTATATCTTTATTTTTTAAGTTATCTATTATTTTGTCGTACTTAGTGACAAATATTATTTCATCTACATTTTCATTGCTTTTTTTTAAATCAATAAGCTTATCTACTGTATGTAAATACATAGGTTTGTTATCTATTTCATATAACAATTTATTTCCATTAAATCGTCTACTATTTCCAGATGCCAAAACTATAATACTAAGCTTCAATGTTATTTTTTAATATACCCATTGCTATTTTTTCGCTAGTCATAGGAAGTTCATTAATCCAAACTCCACTAGCGTTGTATATAGCGTGGCATAATGCTGGTGATGGTGTATTTATAACTAATTCCCCTATTGATTTTGCACCAAATGGTCCAGTTGGCTCATAACTAGATTCAAATTCTACTCTTATTTTGCCCATATCAAGTCTTGTAGGTATTTTATATTGCATAAATGAATCGTTTAATATTCTTCCCTTATTGTCATATTGAACATCTTCATATAAAGCCATACCAATTCCTTGTACTAAACCACCCTCTGTTTGTACAGTTGCAAGAGCTGGATTTATTACTGTTCCACAGTCTACACATGTAGCATAGTCTATTATTTCAACATGTCCTGTTTCTTTGTCTAATTCAATCTCAACAGCTCCAGCCATATATGGTGGTGGTGATACTGGAGTTTTTTCCTTAGCTGTAGCAGTTAATGTGTGGTTGCTGTAACACATTGCATTATTTGCTATATCTTTTAAGCTTATACTTCTCTCTTCTTTTACAGAATATACTTTTTCTCCGTCAAAATCAGCATCTTCTAATTTTATATCTAACATATCAGCACCTGCTGCTATTATTTTTTCTCTAAGTATTTGACATGTTTTTATAGTTGCATTACCAGTTAAATATGTTGTACTTGATGCATAAGAACCTGAATCATACGGAGATATATCTGTATCAACTCCATAAACTACTATATTATCTACATGAGTATCTAAACAATCAGCTGCTATTTGAGCAAGTATTGTATCGCATCCTGTACCCATATCAGTTGCACCTATCATCATTGAATAGAATCCATCGTCATTTACTTTTATAGTTACACTTGCAACGTCGACATTGCTTATTGCAGAACCTTGCATTGCTACAGCAAGACCAACTGACCTTACTTTCCCATTTCCTAAATCTTTACATGGATATTTTTCATCCCAATTTATCATCTCTTTTACTTTATCTAGACACTTTTCAAGCGTACATGAGTTTGCTGTCTCACCATGGTAGGCTGGCATATAGTCTCCTTCTTTTAAAAGGTTCTTTTTCTTAAACTCAATTGGGTCCATATTCATTTTTAGGGCAAGTTTATTCATTGTTGTTTCTAACGCATAAACACCTTGTGTTGCACCATATCCCCTATAAGCACCTGCTGGTATTGTATTTGAATAAACACCGTCAAATGCAAATTTAAATGCATTTACATGACTTGTATATAGAGGTAGTGATTTGTGACCAGTTAATCCTATTGTTGTTGGGGTATGGTCTCCAAATGCTCCTGCATTTGATAAAGTGTAAAGTGAAGCAGCTTTTAGTTTTCCATTTTCATCTGCACCTAATTTTACAGTTATCTGCATTTGGTGTCTTGGACTAGAAACAATTTGGCTCTCTTTACGACTATATATTATTTTTGCAGGTTTACCTGTTTTCCAAGTTACTAATGCAGGGAATATTTCATTGATTACACTTTGTTTTGCACCAAATCCCCCACCTATTCTAGGTTTTACTACTCTTATATTTGATTTTGATGTATCAAGTGCAGTTGCAAGTATTCTTCTAACATGGAATGGAACTTGTGTAGATGCAACACATACAAGTCTTCCGTATGCATCTTTATATGTATATGCTCTAAAAGTCTCCATCATTGTTTGTTGATTTGCTTTTGTTAAATAAGTTTCTTCTATTACATATTTACATTTTGCAAATTCAGCTTCAACATCACCTTCTTCTAATACATCATGACATATTAAGTTTCTTTTTACATCTGGAGATATTGGAACTTTTACTTCCCAATCTTCTTCTGGGTGGACCACTACCTCATTGTCTAAAGCTTCTCTAAAATCAAGTACTGGTTTTAGTACTTCATACTCAACTTTTATCATTTTTAAAGCTCTATCTACACATTTTTCATTTTCTCCAGCTACTATAGCTACAGCATCTCCGACATATCTAACTCTCTCATCTAGTATTTTTCTATCATAT
>CAJKKA010000124.1 GCA_905200315.1 uncultured Clostridium sp. | reverse complement strand
GTTTTGAAATACCGCGTAAGCGACCAAACGAGCAGATTTTTCTGCGAGTGCGATTTGGAACAATCTTCCTTATTTAAAAATTAATGATTGCGACACCAAGGTATAAAAAACGATATATTTGGCATTTATAATTCTAAATCAAATTTAAAATCATATTTTTAAATATATTAGCTCGAATTTTGTCTTTATTTTCTTTAGCCAAATTAAGTACATTATCACTTGTTGCTACCTTTAAAAGTTTTGCCTCTTTTTCATTTATTATTTGATATGACAAAAAATTACTTATAAAAATATCAACTTCGCTTGCAGATAAACTTTCTCCCAAATTTTGAATTATGTGCATTAAATATTCACTTTTTGTTATATTCACTTTTCTTATTTTTATGTGTCCTCCACCTCCGGCGTTTGCTTTCTACATAATAGCCTTGCGATGGTTTAAATCTTGTTGATATAACATAATTTATTTGCGATGGTACACAATTAAAATGTTCTGCAAGCTCATTTCTTTGAATTTCTATAAATTCATCTTCTGCAAGCATATCTTTTAAAAAGTTTTCTATTACATCTGATATCCTCATCTTCTTCTCCTTTTTTGACTTTGACTTTCTTTGACTTTTATTTTATTTTTATTGGGCAGATTATTTTCTGCCCTACTTTTTTATATTATAGTTACATAAAGCCTTGTTTTCAACTTTACTTTTTGTTTATATATTTTTATTTTTATGCATTTATTTTCTGTTTGCTCTTTTTTTCTTGTTTTTTCTCATCTTTACTAAATTTATTTAAAATAATTCCAACTGTATGTACTATTTTAGTTGAATTTTTATTTGCAATTTCTTTTCCTATTGCCTTTCCTCCAACTGTTATTGCTGCAACCAAAGCACTTATTATAAATTGTATATTGAATGTAAGCTCAAAAGTTTCTGTAATTTTTACAGATATAATGGCACTTATTGCACCACTCAAAACTCCACATATATCGCCTATAACATCTGCACAGAAATTTGCAACTTTTGCTGCATTTTTTATTAGATGTATAGATGCTTTTGAACCTTTTACTTTTTTTGTTGCTTTTGCATGAAATTCATATTCATTTGCAACTGTAACTGCAACACCAATTATATCGAATACAATACCTAGAAATACCACTAACACTAAAATGAGTATAGCTGGTATTAATGGTAAATTATTTAATGCATTTGTTGAAATAAATGAAAATGTTATTGATAAAATAAATGTTGTTATAAAAACTGTTACAAACCATTTCAGCCCTGAGTTTTCTTTATCTTTATTTGCTTTATCTATTTTTGTTCAATCCCTTCTAATTTATATTATTTTAGATGGTAAAAAGCTAAGTAAATTTTACGGTTTAGGTCTAGTCGAATTTCTCTATTTTCTACTAAATATTACTATTTAGCCGTTTCCGTTTAAAGAAAATATTCATAAAATGAACACCAGATCACCACTTAAATCCGTACCTTAATCCTTAGCTTTCCTAGTTCTTAAATGAACTAACAGCCTAGAAGTTTTCCTTAACATACTTTATTCTATTATTAGTCTTTTTTGCAAAGGCAATTTCATAACTAAAAATTTAAAAATCTGGCCGAACTTTTAAATTCTCGGTAAATTAATCCCAATACCTTCACTCGAGACAGGCTACACTATGTATTTTGTGTCTTGGCACTCAACATAGGTTATACTTAAGATGCAACTTAAGCCTCCGCGAAATGAGGGAATCATATATATGCCATTATATACTACCCTAATTCCTTTACTCCCTGCAAACACACAAAACTGGCATTTCGCGCACAAACAAGAAACTTCAACGATGTGCCCTTTAGTGGATTTTTAGCCCCACCCTCATAATAGACAGTATGACTAGAATAATGCACCACCGTTTAGTATTATATCAGCTTTCTTTTTAATTTTCAAATATGTATTTTATTTCAAATTTTGGAAATAATTTAAAAAATGGAGGTTTATTTATGGATATTTTAAAAATTATTATTTTATCTTCAAGTTCTTTATTTGTTCTTTTTATTTTGGCTAAAATTATGGGTAATAAAGAAATTTCTCAATTAAGCACCTTTGATTATATAATAGGAATAACTATTGGTTCTATTGCGGCCGAAATGTCTACTGCTCTTGAAAGTGATTTTATGCAACCTTTAGTTGCTATGATTGTATATGCTTTAATTACTGTTCTTATTTCTTTTATTAATTCAAAATCTTTAAAAATTCGTAGAGTTATAACTGGTACTTCTCTTGTTTTATATAATAATGGAAATTTATTTAAGAATAATTTTAAAAAATCTAAATTAGATTTAACAGAATTTTTAATGCTATGCAGAACTGCCGGATATTTTAATTTAAGTGAATTACAAACTGTACTTATAGAACCTAATGGAAAGTTAAGCTTTTTGCCTAAATCTAATAGTAAACCTGCTACACCTAAAGACTTGAACTTAGATTTGCCTGATGAAAAAGTTTTAGCTGATGTTATTTTAGATGGAAAATTGTTAAGAGAAAATTTATTCCAAACAGGAAATGATGAAATATGGCTGCAAAAAGAACTCGCCTCTCAAGGCTACAACGACATAAATAATATTTTTTTAGCTACAATAGATTCTAATAATAATTTGAGTGTTTATAAAAAGATGTTTAAAAATACAAAAGATGTTTTTGAATGAAATTTTATTTGACAAATATCAATTATATAGATACAATAAATAGATAAAAAATGGCTTTACCATGCGGGTCGTCGAGGACGCCGACCCCTACATCAAAAACAGAATTTTTTTATAATCAAATGAAAAAAAACGTGGTTGCCAAGTTATGGTTAAACAACACATTGCTTTGGAAAGCTAGATGTGTTGTTTTTTTATTTGACAAATTTGTAGTTCTGTATTATAAATTATTTTAAATTAAATAAAGGAGGTGATTTTGTGAATTTACGTGAAATTTCATCTTCTGTTTCAAATTCTTTGAGTGATAGAATTAGTTCTGTTATGCAAAGTGATTTTTTACAGTCTTTAGAAAATTTTTTATCTAATGGCGGAAAGGATATAAAAATGATAGAAACTGCAACTGTTGATAGAATTGAAAATGATTTTGCTGTTTGTGAGCTTTCAGATAAAAGTTTTTTAAACATTCCTTTATCTAAATTTAATTTTGATATTTCTGAAAGTGATATCGTAAAATTAAATTTAACTTATGAAAATGGCAAAATTTCAGAAGTTTCTGTTATTTTAAAAGATGATAATGAAAAACAAATAAGACAGAAATTAATTCAAGATAAATTTCAAAGTCTTAGAAAAAAATCTTAAATATTTCTGCCTTGTATTTTAATTTCCATTTGTTTTTGTTTCAAAATGATCAATTTTTAAATCTTTTCCATCAGTTGTAATTAATATTGTTCCTTCTTCATCGGTTCTATGAATTTCACAGCCTGCATCTTGTAGTCTTTTTAAGGTTTGCTTTGTTGGATGTCCATAATCATTATTTTTTCCTACAGATATAATTGCATATTTGGGTTTTATTTTATTTAATAAAGTTTGTGATGTACTTGTTGACGAACCATGGTGGCCCACTTTTAATACTGTTGTTTCTTTAACTTTTAATTTACTTTCTACAACTTCTTCTGCATCTCCTGTAAATAAAAAGCTTTTTTCTCCAAAAACTACTCTAATTACAATTGAACAATTATTTAAATTAACATTATCATTTTTTACCGAAAGTACTTCTGCCTCTGCAGTTCCAACGTTAAATTTATCACCTATTTTTGGAACAGTAATTTGTAAGTTTTTATTTGCAATAGCATTTAAAACATCTTCATAAGTTTTGGTATTTGTAGTTGTTTCTGGCATAAATATTTCTCCTATTTCGAAACTATTTATTACATTATCTAATCCGCCTATATGGTCTTCGTGAGGATGAGTACCTACAACATAATCTAATTTACTAATTCCTAAAGATTTTATATAATTAACAACCAATTCGCCATCTTCGTTATTTCCTGCATCTATAAGCATTGAACTTTTATTGTTTACTAATAATATACAATCAGCTTGACCTACATCTATAAAATAAACTTTTAGTTTTCCATCTGCTTTTGGTATACTAGTTTCTTCTTTAGGTTTAAAATTCTCTGCAAATTTTTCTGTTGCTTGTTTTGCATTAGTTTCTACATTTGCAATATATTCCTCATAGCTCACATAGTCTTTACCTAAATAAAGTGCACTAACTATAGCAATTATAGCAACTACAATGCCTAGAATTTTATTTGTTTTTTTATTCTTTTTCTTTCCACCCATTTTATCACCAGAAAAATTATAACATAAAAAATAAAAAAATGGATTATTATTTTTCTTATTTATAAATCCATTGACTAAATAATTTATTTAATATACAATTTTTCATATAATATTTTGGAGGTTAGTATGGAAAAGAAATTTATTAATGTTTCTGCAAATGAAAACAATCCTTTATGGAATAAAATTATTATGCGTGAAACTCCTTTATATAAAAGAGATAATGATTTGCGTACAGATTTTGAAAGAGATTATACTCGTGTTATTTATACAAATGCTTACCGTAGAATGAAACACAAAACTCAAGTTTTTTTCTCTCCTACAAATGATCATGTTTGTACAAGAATTGAGCATGTTAATAATGTTGAATCTATTAGCTATACCATTGCCAATGCTTTAGGATTAAATACTTCTCTTACAAAGGCAATTGCAACTGCACACGATATTGGGCATAGTCCTTTTGGGCATAGAGGAGAAAAAATTCTTTCAAACATTTGCCAAAAAGAAATTGGTGAAACTTTTTGGCACGAAAAAAATGGCTTGGAAGTTGTAGATAAAATTGAACTTTTAGAAGATAACAATGGTTTTAAGAAAAATTTAGATTTAACTTATGGCGTTAGAGATGGTATTATTTCTCA